>JBBIRL010000077.1:0-9001 GCA_037441825.1 Dehalococcoidia bacterium
TGGCTTATGACGCACCCGGTCGCCAAGCCCCACTGTCTCCAGGGCTTCCTTTGCAATCTGGTTGCGCTTCCCCAGAGGCACTCTGGCGAAGACCAGAGGGAGGGCCACATTTTCCAGTGCATTGTAGGTGGGTTGCAGATTGAAAGTCTGAAAAACGAAGCCAACCTTCTTATTTCGATAAGAAGAGAGCTCGCTGTCACTGGCCTTGCTCAGGTCCTGCCCATCGACAATGATGCTTCCTTTGGTGGGGGAGTCCAGGCCGCCGATAATGTTAAGCAGCGTGCTCTTGCCTGATCCCGAAGGCCCGACAATGGATACGAATTCACCCCGGCTGATATCCAGATTGATGCCAGCCAGGGCGTTGATGGTCTCTTCACCCATGCGGTAGAGTCGCCAGACATCTTGAAGTTTTATCATGAGTATCTAATCATTTGGGACGCCGGGACAAATTATATCATACCAAAGGAGGCGATTGTCGGGCATTCTCGAGTTTGCATTAAAGAAAGGGGCAGCGTAATCGAAGGTATGATAGCTTGAACCTAGGAGCCGGATTCGTCCTCCGCTCCCCAGCTCTGCATCATCTTCTTGATGCGCTCCGCAAGCTTGGGGCTGGCTCTGAGCCGCTCGATGAAAATGGGGCAGCTCTCGAGGAGAAAGTTCTGTGTCGCCGAGGCGAGCTCTGCGAAGTACCGGGACATGGTAGCATCCTCAGCCATGAACGATGAGTTGGGCAACTGCCTCTTAATATCCTCTATGGTGAACCTCATGGGCATCACGCAGGATTTATACCAGGGGCACTCCTTGCATTGCACCACAGCAGCAGCCTCATCCAGTATATCACCCATGTATTACCTTCCTTGAATTGTTGACAGCGCATAAGTGATTTCGCCGTGAACATACTAAACGGTTATTTACGTTCGTTTAGTACCTTAGTTACAAAATCTCCAGCGCTTCTTTTGAATGTATTGTACCATATTGTCTACCCCGTGTCATTTATTTGGATTAGCAAAAGATTAGCAGGATTCAGGTTCAAACTAGCTTCGAGGATAGCCTGAAGCACTACGGCGATTATATGACTAATGCAGCCAATAAGACTCGTAGATTCCGAGAAGATTTACTGCATCTGGGATTTCTGTATACCCTGTCGATTTGACGAATCGCCGTATTTGAACATTTTCTACATTCATCATATTCCATGAGTTTGCCCAAATATTAAACTGATTCTCCATATCTGAGAACCCCTTTTCTGCGCTTGCATCATCTTGGAATTTTGCAATGGTGGTCATTTTCAATGTGCCACTGTCTGTTTCTTCCACGGTCGAGCCGGTTGCTAAAAGACCGGAGGTCACATCCTTTTCGATATCAACTCTTAATATTTGGGTTGGTAATCTTGATATCACATCCTGCACATTGCTATCTGAATATATGGAGTCCCCCCATTTTTGAACAACACTAATACATAGTTCTGCATCCTGGCGTTCTAGAGTTACAAGGACGCTGTCCGGAGGTAGCAAGGCTATAAATCCCCCTCCAGACTCGGGGCTCTCCCAGATTTCTATATTTAAATATGTACTTCGCACATAGTGCATGCTTTGCAAAGCTTCTGCTATATGGTTAAAATCTAACCGGCCGGAATAAATTGCCGCTTGTTTCACGAAGAAAGTTACGCTATCAATTTCATTTAGGTCAACGCCAATTCCGGCAAGGTCATTCCCCATAGCCGCATAGCATTTTTCATAGAAAGACCTGAGATTTGAGTCTGTTCGAAAAGTTGCTAGATTTATATAGCGAGCTTTTCCCCACTCTAGAGGAATTCTATTAAACGCCGCTATGGCAGACTCAATATCTCCGGTAGTCGATGTTGGTGCTATCGTCGGTGTCGGGGTGGCCGCTGGTGTTTTCTCCCCTCCGGTACAGGCAATAGTACTGATAATAAGCAAAAGGATAAGAGACGATATAATGGGAATTGCCAGCTTTTTCATTGCTCCCCCTTTGGTAACAGGGATTTTAACTCACCAAGCGAATCAAAGCAATGCTGGAACCCAGCTTGTTCACCAGAAGTTCGTAGTCTGCCTTTTATGCTACCCCAATATGTTGACATTTTCAACATACTGGTACTATAATAATTATAAATATAGTATTCATAGGGGGTTATGATATGCCAGATACAATTAAAAAGACGAGATACTTTTTGGATATAGAGCCTGAGCTGCGCAACCGGGTTAAGGCTTTTGCAGCCTTAAAGGGAAAGACAATGAAGGATTGGCTGACTGAAGCAATAATTGCCAAATTAGAGGACGAGATTGACGCCTCTGAGGGGCTGGCATCCTTGGCTGATACCGAAGGTACGATGTCGCTAGAGGCTTATCTGGAATCGCGGCGAGGTGATTCTAAGAAGGCTAAGTAGATGTATAAGGTTGAGGTAAGACGCCGAGCACAACGTGCATTAGATAGACTGCCCAAGAATGATTTTCAGGCGGTAGTTCAAACGATAAAAGAATTAGCACAGACACCAAGGCCAAAAGGTATTGAAAAGGTTAAGGCTACAGGATTATGGCGGGTACGACAAGGTGACTACAGGATAATCTATGCTATTGATGATAAAGAGCATCTTGTCATCGTTGTGCGTGTTGGACATCGCCGAGAGATATACAGGTCCTCTTAGCTTCAGAAAACCGGGGAAATAGGTAAATGGTAGCGCATAGGGGATTCGAACCCCTGGTCTTCGCCTTGAGAGGGCGATGTCCTTGGCCGCTAGACGAATGCGCCATGTTCCAATGATTAAAAAGCTGGGGCGAACCTCGGCTAACGGATCCAGAGTCCGCTGTCCTACCGCTAGACGATGCCCCAGTGTCTACAGGCTGAGATGCGGTTGAATCGGCTGCTTTTTCAGCTTTGCGTTTATAGTGTAGAGTACTTGCAGAATCTTGTCAACGCCTTTAATCCCTAGCGTGGGAAGCTGAACTCTACGCTGAGGTCGATAAAGTTGCTGCCTTCCACCCAGGTATCGGGAAGCCGGATGGTGATTCGTGTAGATTGGGGATAGAAAAGCAGCTTTGTTTTATAGAGCAGTGAACCGCCTGGTTCAAGGTCTTTGGTAATGGGTACCGGTATGAAGTATTCTGCTTCGTTGCCAGCCTGATCCGTGGCATAGGCACCCGGCTGGAAGATGCTGTAGAGACGGGCGGCCTTGAAGCTTTGTCCGGTGGTATTCACTATTCTCCACTGCACTTCGACTTCATTATCAACCCAGGTGGCCATGACGAGGGTGATGTTGAGTCCGGACAGCGTGCGAGTGATGTTGAATACTTTGGTCACAGGCTCAGGCGTAGGTGTCGGGGTAGGTACAGGGGTTGTTGTAAGTGCAGGTGTCGGACTGACTGCAGGTGTAGTCGAGGGTGCCTCTTTCTCAGCAGTGCAGCCAAAGGCGCCGACTGTGAGCGCAAGCACCAGCAGCAAGGCTAGCAGAGCGATTGACTTGCTCATGATGTCCAGTACTCCAAAAACGTTACCTTTTTGGTTTTTTCTACCTCCCTGTAGTTTGTGCTCTCTCTTGTTCTCGGCATCTGCTGGGATGTTGCGACCTCTCTTGTCGGGGGCGTAATCAAGTAGGTGAAGTTTCCTACGTAGTCTCCTTCATGCCTCACTGTGACATCCTTCTGCTCGCCTGGAGCGAGGAATTGCCAGGCGGCTTTAGTGACCGTCTTGCCGGGAGCTATGCCAGTGGCTAGAGTTGCCATATTGAACGCAATACGAAAGTATCCGCTACCGGCATCTATATTCCTGATGGTAACCGTGCAGTCTGAGGACAATCTCCAATAGAAGTTATTGATGCTGGTATCGATAACCTTATAGTTTAGAGGAACTTCTTCAGTATTGGTTTCTGTGACATAGTAGGTTTCCGTGGTAGTATAAGGCACTGACTCACTATAAGTCACAGTCTTGAGCGGAGCGGCAGTTAACACGGTCGCAGTTACTACCAGGATTGCTATAAATATCAGTATTAATAGCCTTCTCACGGCGCTTATTCTCTTCAGCCTTTATCTTGCAACTTCTTCAGCGCTGCCTTAATGCGTTTAAGGCATCTCTCCTGGCCCAGGGCTTCCATGGTCTGGAATAGAGGTGGAGCAGCAGTGCGTCCGGTAGTCGCTACCCGCAGCAGGCCGAAGAAATCGCCCGCCTTCAGGCCTACCTCCATGGCAAGAGGGCGGAGAGCATCTTCTAACGATTGGGAGTTGAAGGTCAGGGCTTGAAGCCGCTCTAGAGCAGCTTCAAGCCCTCTCACAGCGTCTTCCTTGGTCAGCTTCTTGCCCAGAAGCAGGCGGGTGTCGTAAACGGGTTCATCTACGAAGAAAAAGTCATAAAGTGGTGCAGCTTCTGCCATCGCTCCCATTGCGCTCTCTACTTTTCCCAATGTTGTCAGGCGCTCCCGAATAAGAGGTACGATCCGCTTCACATATTCTCGGGAAAGGGGGCGTTTCACCGATTGAGGCAGGTCTCTATCCAGAAATGGCAATAGCCGGTCTGTGAGCGCATCGGCGCTTAAATTTCGTATGTAGACCCCGTTCATCCACTTGAGCTTGTCCAGATTGAAGATGGCGCTGGTCTTGCTGATGCGCTCAATGGAAAAGTTTTGTATCAACTCTTCTTTCGTGAAAAGCTCGGTGCGGTCATCGAGCGACCAGCCCAAAAGGGCGAGGAAGTTTATCATCGCCTGCGGCAGGTATCCCTGGTCGCGATATTCAGTGATAGCGGTAGCGCCGTGCCTCTTGCTCAACTTGCTGCGGTCGGTTCCCAGTATCATGGGCAGGTGTGCGAACAGAGGCGGCTGATAACCCAGGGCGTTGTAGAGCAATATATGGCGTGGTGTGCTCGACAGCCACTCGTCGGCTCTGAGAACATGCGTTATCTTCATTAAGTGGTCGTCAACCACATTGGCAAGGTGATAGGTAGGATAGCCATCCGACTTGAGGAGCACAAAGTCGTCCAGGGTGCTATTGTCGAAAACCACTTCATCCTTGATCATGTCGTTGAATCTGGTCTGCCCTTCGAGAGGTATCTTGAATCTGATTACAGGGATGATGCCCTGTGCTTCAAATTTAGCCTGCTCCTCCCGGGTCAGGTTGCGGCAGCGGCGGTCGTAGCTGCGCATCGATTCCTTGTTCTTGGCCATTTCGGTACGCATCTGGGCCAGCCGCTCCTCTGAGCAATAGCAGGGATAGGCGTGCTCTTCTGCTAACAGATGCTGCGCAGTCTTCTGGTATATATCCAGACGCTGCGACTGGAAATAGGGGCCGTAGCTGCCTCCCACCTCCGGTCCTTCGTCCCAATCCATTCCCAGCCAGCGCAGGCCGTCCAATATCGCTTCGGTAGCGCCTTCGACCTTGCGGTTAACGTCGGTGTCCTCGATGCGCACGATGAAGCTGCCGCCGCTGTGCCTGGCGAAGAGCCAGTTGAACAGGGCAGTCCTGATATTCCCTACATGAGGGTATCCCGTCGGGCTGGGTGCGAAGCGCACCCTTACATTGCTTTCGCTCATAGTTCTCCCGTTAATTGCCTCATATTCTAGCATTATCGATAGAGAGCGTCTATATTACTTTTGCCTATCCGAGTTTCACCCATCACCCTACCATACTGCACAATAATTGACAAAGATAACGGAAAACTGTACGCTTATCTGTGATTTTAGATTCGATAACCAGGGAGAAATCGTTCATGCCATCAGATTTTATTAGGGATATTATAAACGAACATAATAAGAACAGTAGGTTCGGTGGACGTGTGCACACACGGTTCCCGCCGGAGCCGAACGGTTACCTGCACATCGGCCACGCTAAGTCCGTCTGCCTCAATTTCGGTATCGCTGCCGAGTACAAAGGTCTCTGCAACTTGCGCTTCGACGATACTAACCCCACCAAGGAAGAGGTGGAATACGTTGAATCCATCATAGAAGACGTGCGCTGGCTCGGTTTCGACTGGGAAGAACGGCTGTTCTATGCCTCGGACTACTTTGAGCAAATGTATGAGTATGCTGTGCAGTTGATTAAAGCCGGCAAGGCTTATGTCGATGACCTGAGCGCAGATGCGATCAGAGAGCGCCGCGGCACTCTCACTGAACAGGGTAAAGAGAGCCCATACCGTAACCGTTCGGTCGAGGAGAACCTCGACCTGTTCCAACGCATGAGGGCAGGTGAGTTCGAGGACGGCTCCCGAGTGCTCCGCGCCAAAATCGATATGGCGTCACCGAATTTCAATATGCGTGACCCTATAATGTATCGCATCCTTCATGCAGAGCATCACCGCACAGGCAGCAAATGGTGTATCTATCCGATGTACGACTGGGCGCATGGTATCGAGGACTCTATCGAAAGGATCACCCATTCCATCTGCACGCTGGAGTTCGAAGACCATCGCCCCCTGTACGACTGGTTCCTCAATGAACTGGGGGTGTATCATCCCCAGCAGATTGAGTTCGCCCGCCTCAATCTAACCTACACCGTGATGAGCAAGCGCAAGCTGAGGCAATTTGTGGAGAACGGATATGTCAGCGGGTGGGACGACCCTCGGATGCCTACTGTTTCCGGTTTGCGCAGGCGCGGATACACGCCGGAGTCCATCAGGACTTTTGCTGACCGTATCGGCGTAGCCAAGACTGAGAGCACTATTGATGTTGCGCTGCTCGAGCACTGCATTCGGGAGGACTTGAATAAGCGCGCTCCGAGAGTTATGGCCGTGCTGCATCCCCTTCGCGTGGTCATCGACAATTACCCCGAAGGCCAGATAGAGGAACTGGACGCTGTCAACAATCCCGAAGACCCCAATATGGGGATGCGCAAAGTGCCCTTTTCGCGCGTGTTGTACATCGAGCAGGACGATTTCATGGAACAGCCACCGAAGGAATTCTTCCGTCTGGCTCCAGGCCGTGAGGTGCGATTACGATATGCGTATATCATCAAATGTGTCGGGGTGGTGAAGGATAAAGCTGGCAAGGTGGTTGAGCTGCATTGCACGTACGATCCCGATACACGGAGTGGAGCGATCGGAAGCAGCCGCAAGGTCAAAGGGACCATCCACTGGGTTTCGGCTGCCCACGCGCTCAAAGCCGAGGTGCGCCTTTATGACCGCCTCTTCACAGTGGAAAACCCCGGCGATGTCGATGAGGTGGAAACCGTTTTGAATCCCGCTTCGCTGCAGACCATGACGGGATATCTCGAACCCGGTCTGGCAGGCTCAACTCCAGGGACTAAGTATCAGTTCGAACGGCTGGGATATTTCTGTGTGGATTCGAGGGATTCCTCTGCTGAGAGGCTGGTATTCAACCGGACTGTTACTTTACGCGACACGTGGGCCAAAATAGCGAAGAAGCTTTGATAAAGAAGCATTCCTCGCAATCAAAGCTGCTTCAACACTTCCTCCAGGTCTGGGGGTAGCCCGGCCCTGAACTCCACAAATTCTCCGCTTGAGGGCAATTTGAAGCCAAGTCGGTGGGCGTGGAGGAATTGCCTCCCCAGTAGGGGCGACCTTTTCCCGTAGATATGGTCGCCGAAGAGGGGATGTCCTATCGCTGCGAAGTGTACCCTTATCTGGTGGGTACGCCCGGTCTCAGGCATCGCCTCGACCAATGTGTAATCAGCGAAGTATCTAATCACTTTGTATTCCGTGCGCGCCTCCCTGCCTCCGGAGACCACTGCCATGCGCTTCCTGTCTTTGGGATGTCGGCCGATGGGGGCATCGATAGCTCCGTGCTCCGGTGTTAGATGCCCCAAAACCAGGGCGAGGTATCCTTTCTTAATGGAGCGCAGTTTTATCTGGCGGGAGAGGCTTCTCTGAGCAGCATCGTTCTTGGCTACCATCATCAGCCCGGAGGTGTCCTTGTCCAGTCGGTGCACGATGCCGGGGCGAACTGAGCCGTTAATCTCTCCGAGGTCAGGGCAGCGAGCCAGGATTGCGTTCACCAAAGTTCCTGTATGTTGACCGGCGGCGGGATGAACCAGTAATCCCGCAGGTTTATCGACCACTATGAGGTCTTTGTCCTCGTAGACAACCTTAAGCGGTATATCCTCAGGGGCCAGGGAAATAGGTGAGGGTGGGGGTATGGATGCAACTATCCTATCGCCGGCGTTGAGCTTCTGGCTGACTTTGGCGGCACGGCCGTTGACTGCGACCTGCCCATCGTTTATCAGCTTCTGAGCATAGGAGCGCGAAATCTGGCACTGCTCCGCTATGTACTTATCCAGGCGGTCGCCAGGGTTGACAACAGTAAACTCAAGCTTCCTATTCATGTTTGCGGTTTATCAGGGGCTTTCTTCTGGGCAACGAACAGCAAGTAATAGGCGGTAAGGATAGTGCCCACGACTATGGCTGAATCTGCCACGTTGAACACAGGCCAGGGGCCGATATCGATAAAATCGGTGACCTTTCCCTCCAGGCGAAGCCGGTCGATGAGATTGCCAATGGCGCCTCCCAAATCAAGCCCCAAGCCTATCTTGAGCAGCCTGCTTTTCAGGGGTATGTAGCGAAGGTAAACGAGAAACACCGCTATGCCGATTACGGCGGCCAGGGCGAGGAGGAATGCCTGGTTGGCGAAGATGCCGAAGGCACCGCCGGTATTGGTGGTATAAGTTAGCCTGAATATGCCTTCTCGGGGTATCGACTGCCCCAACTCCATGTGGGCTCTGACCAGGTATTTAGTGAGTTGGTCGAGGCCTATCACAGCCAGTGCTATTACGAGTAGGAGCAGCCCTCTGGTAGCTTTGCGGTTCGATTTGTCCATTGTGTTCGAGTTTAGCATATCCGGGAACGGCGTACAACTTCACGATGGACATCAGGAGGAAGATTATGAAGGAGCAGCTAGCTCTGCGCTTATGACCTAAATGAACTAACGAAGAAGGCAGCAACTCTGGCGGCTACCTTGTCTTCGTAGCCTCCCCAGAAATGGTCAGCCCCGGATACCAGTTCGAAATCATTGGGTGGGGGCAGCTCTTCGGCAAGGCGCTGGAGT
>JBBIRL010000078.1:0-8862 GCA_037441825.1 Dehalococcoidia bacterium
AGCCTGTCGAAGGGTGAACGGCCCGTTCATGGTTCGACAAGCTCACCACGAACGGGATTGCCTCTAATTACCTTTGGTAAAGCAGTAAAGCTGCCTGCAAAGGCCCCCCAAAAATGTGATAGTTTCTTAACATTTTACATCCCTATTTTATGACTTCTTTATCCCCTGTTGGCTATCATAATAACCTGACGAATCTGCGCGTTTTCAGTTGGCTGCCTAGTGTGTTTGTAATGTTGGCACAACTGAACTAAGGGAGGATGGTACGATGCCAAAGAAACAGAGTCCGCCGAAGATAGGAGATATCGGGCCAGATTTCATGCTCAAAGACCATAATACCAAGGAGGTGAAGCTGTCGGAATTGAGGGGGAAGAGAGTCCTTTTGTCCTTCCATCCCCTGGCCTGGACGGAGGTGTGTGCCAAGCAGATGCAGTCGCTGGAGGCGAACAAAGATGTTTTTGCATCTTTGAATACGGCTCCCATCGGGCTTAGCGTAGACTCGGTTCCGTGTAAGAAAGCGTGGGCTGATTCTCTCGGAATCAGGACAGTGCCCCTGGCAGCAGACTTCTGGCCGCACGGCGAAGTAGCAAGTGCTTACGGTATTTTCAGGGAGAAAAACGGGTTTTCCGAGAGGGCCAATATAATCCTCGATGAGAAAGGCAAAATCGTATTCTTCAAGGTCTACGAGATACGACAGCTTCCAGATATTAACGAGATCATCGCGTTCATCAAGGGACTGTGACTATTTGGAAGCCGGGTTAACTGAGGGAGGCCAATACATCTATCGTGTGAGCGCGCTTCCTTATTGGGCGGAAGGAAGGGAGAAAGTGATGTCCACTTCGGAAAAGGGCACTGGCGGAGATGGCAGCAAGGTGGATACAGAGGGCAGGACAGTCCAGCATTCTGCAACAACCATGTCAGAGTTGATCTTGCCTCATCAGGCTAACCGGCTGGGCAATGCTCACGGGGGCGAGATAATGAAGATCATGGATACCGCTGCGGGGGTGGCAGCGTTGCGCCATGCTCACACTGATGTAGTGACAGCCCGGGTGGACGGTATAAACTTCTACCATCCGATTAAGGTGGGAGACCTCGTTACCGTGAATGCGTTCCTGACGTTTGTGGGTCATTCCTCAATGGAAGTGGAGGTCGAGGTAATAGCCGAAGATATCATCGCTGAGAAAACAACGCACGCATTGACTGCATATTTCATATTGGTTGCTTTGAACGAGCAGGGCAAACCCACAAGGGTCCCGCCCTTGATATTATCCTCTGAAAAGGAGAAAGAGCTGTGGGAGAAGGGCAGACGAAGGTATGCAATGTGTAAAGGTGAGTTGATGGCGGGCGATGACAATTACAGGGCATGCAGGGAAGAAAAGGTCGTTTGACTAGGTGCGATGTTGCTGAATACGGAAAGAGAGAAGGAGGGGACTATGGCTGGATATGTTGAAGTCATTAAAGCAAATGACCTGAAAGACGGACAGATGAAGGCAGTAAAAGCCGGTGGACAAGATGTTCTGGTGGCGAAGGTCGGAGGCAAGTTCTATGCCGCTGAGAGCAAATGCCCGCACATGGGTGGCAACCTGGCGCAGGGGAAACTGGAGGGCACCGTGGTAACCTGCCCTCTACATGCCTCTCAGTTCGAGCTTAAGGATGGCAGCGTAATTCGCTGGACTAACTGGCCGGGGATAGTGGTAGCAGCGACGAAGTTGATTCGGCGTCCCAGGGCCATTAAGACATTCCCGGTGAAGGTTGAAGGCGATAAGGTGCTTGTAGAAGTTTAACATCTGCTTATTCACTATCGCCCTTGCGCGGCCTCTATCTTATAAAGTGTCTCTCTGCTATTATAGTTATAAAGTAAATTATGTGAGGTCGTTTAGCAAGCGGGGGTGCGGAGAGTGGCTGTAGGGGCGTTCAGTTGAACGCCCCTGAGTTCTTAGGGGGTGAAAAAGGCGTTGGTAAACGCTCTCAATACCGGAGATGGATATGTCTGAAAGTGGTACATCTGTAGCCCCAAAAGGCATCGAGGCTAAATGGCTGATACTGGCGGCAGTGATGCTGGGTGCCTTTATGGGGCCCATCGACGCCAGCATTGTCAACACCGTCCTGCCGGACATTACCGGCTACTTTAAAACAGACATCTCGATAGCCCAGTGGGTGCCTACTATCTACCTGTTGACTATCAGTTCCCTTATCCTTTTCTACGGACGGCTGGGCGACATGGTCGGATACAAAAAGATTTTTCTTGCCGGCCTGGCTGCCTTCGTAGTTGCCTCAATTCTCTGCGGTACTTCGCAGACTATCTGGATGCTTATCGCATTTAGAGGTATCCAGGGTCTTGCAGCCGGTTTGCTGATGGCAGTAGGCTATGCCATCATCACTGCGGCTTTCCCGCCCTTTGAGCGTGGCCGGGCTATGGGTATATATGCCATCAGCATCGCAGCAGGGCTGGGCCTCGGGCCAACTCTCGGCGGGTTGATTACGCAATACACCAGTTGGCACTACGTATTTTTCATAAACGTACCCATCGGAATCGCTGCTCTAATCTGGGGTGCACGTATTATACCCAAAAGCACCACCAAACCCGGGCAGAAGCTGGATGTGGCTGGTGCTTTAACAGCCCTGGTCTTTTTAACCAGTCTGCTCCTCTACGCTAACCAGGGAGAGACCTGGGGCTGGGCATCGCTCAGGTCTCTTGTCCTTGTGGGAATCACAGTTGTGTTTGGCGCATTGTTCTTCTGGATAGAGCGAACTTCTCCTCAGCCCATGCTGAACTTGGCACTGTTTAAGAATCGCCGGTTCAGCTTTGCCAGTGTCAGCACGCTGCTCAGCTTCGTGGCTTTATACGCCATCGTGTTCCTGACGCCTTTCTATCTGACATTTGTGCTGCATTACAGCATACTCAAAGTGGGACTGGCATTGATTGCTTCACCACTGACTATGATGTTCGTGGCGCCGGTGAGCGGTGCAATGTCAGACCGCTTCGGCTCAAGGACATTCGCGGTCCTGGGCATGTGTATTACTGCCGTCGGCCTTTACCTTATGAGCGGCCTGACTGCCTCCGACGATGTGTGGGCTGTCGTGTGGCGTCTGGTTATAGTTGGCTTTGGGTTGGGTATGTTCCAGAGCCCTAACAACAGCGAAATCATGGGGAGCGTCCCACCCTGGCACCTGGGTATCGCCTCTGGGATAATAGCTGCCATGCGCAATGTGGGAATGGTCCTCGGAATAGCTATCGCCGGAGCCGTGTTGTACAACCTGGCTCCTTTTACAGCCTCCGCTCAGCCGGGTTCTTTCAGTCCTTCCCAGATGCAGGAATTCCTTCGAGGTCTGCACTGGGCCTTTATAGTCTCGGCGGGAATAGCCGCGTGCGCTGCTTGCACTTCTCTTCTTGCTGCCGGTCAACAAAAACAACCGGTTGAGGCCGGAGGGCCACCAGCCTCAAGCCCGGGAGTCCCACCCAAGAAGTGAAGATACTGACACAAATCGGTGGACTGGAGGTAAGCCACAAGTCGAGACGAGGCGGCCTCTGTTGGCCTGAGGCGAGAGCATGTCGAGAATCATGATCGCTGGTGCCGGCATCGCTGGCGGCTATTTATATCGGCTGCTGGTGAAGAGGGGCTTGAGCCTTAAGGATATAGAAGTTGTTGACCCGGGTTCAGCAACTCGCTGCGGCATACCTTCCTGCGGGTTTGCCACGACCAGGCAATTCTTCACCTTCTGCCGGGAAGTGGAGCTTGCTCCTGACAAATATATCCTGGCCAGTCCGGATACAGGATATGCGAACGGCATTAAGTTCGCTATCAAAGGGCATATCTTCTCCATCGACAAGCCAGCCTTTATCAGAGACCTGCTTGAAGGCGCTGCTGTGAATTCAAGCCCTGGCGACATGGCGGCAGAGAGGATAATAGATGCCACGGGCACAGCCAGGGCGTATATAGGTAAATATGAGCACGATGTAATCTATCCGTGTATTCAGAAAAAGGTGGAGTTCTCTCATCCGCCTGCACTGGCAGAGTATCCTCACCATGTAGGCTATTCCTGGGTAATCCCTCTGGAGGGCAGCAGTGCCCATGTAGGGATAGGGTCGAACACCTATGATTCCGAGGCCATGAAAAAAGTCGTCGAGAACTTAGCTGAAGGTGCCCGGACAATATGCGGATGTAAAGGATTTATCAGGGGGACAGGCCCCATCCTTCCCCTGGTTCGGAGCAATGTATGGGCAGTCGGGGAGGCGGGAGGACTGGTCGACCCTCTCAGCGGTGCGGGGATAATCCCTGCCATGGTCTCGGCGAAGCTTCTGGTGGACCACTGGGATGACCCCAAAGGATACGAAGCTGCTATTATGAGGAAATACGGGTGGTTCAGGGTAGCGGCTGAGCTTGTTCAGGAGTGGCGGGACAAGGGTGCCCTGAACACCAGGAAGCTGTTGGGCTTGTGGAGAGAATACAGTGAGCTTGCCGGACTTGACTACAGTGTTCTCAGCCTGGCGCGTATAGACCTGGTACGCAGTATGCTGCGGATCGCGCTCCGGACCCCGAAGATGCGCCAGCGATTGGGAATGAATCGGCGAAGCTAAGATTTCGGGTATTTTCGCACTTGTGTAAAGTTGCCGGCTCGGTCATATTGCTATTACCTAACAGACCTGATAGAATCTGGGGCAACTTGGATAGTGACTAGCCCCCGCTCGCTTCAGGGTAGGAAGGAGAGAGGACCCACCCAGCGAGCGGGGTTGGCTGGGGGCAATCCCCACAATTTATTATTATAGCACCTTTTAATCCACAATACATAATCTCTGTCCCCCCTCCCCCCGCAATCTAGTGGTTGACCGTGATATGTCGGATGTATATACTAGCACATAGCCCTTAAACCTCTATGCGAAGATAGCCATGCCCAAATTAAATGACGAATACTATATGAAGCTTGCTCTAGCCTTCGCGCGTAGGGGGCTGGGGAAGACCAGCCCCAACCCCATGGTAGGGGCGGTGATTGTCAAGAGTGGCAAGGTAATCGGCCAGGGCTATCATGAACGCTTCGGTGGGCCGCACGCTGAGGTCAACGCCATCAGCGATGCCAAAGGCGACCTGAACGGGACAACGCTCTATGTTACTCTGGAGCCTTGCTGCCACAAGGGAAAGAAAACCCCACCCTGTCTGGATACCCTGCTCAAATACAAATGGAAAAGGGTCGTTGTGGGAACTATAGATCCCAACCCCAAGGTGAACGGCAGAAGCATCGAAATACTGAAACAGAAAGGTATCGAGACCAAGGTAGGCGTTCTCCAGGAGGAGTGCCAGAAGCTCAACGAGGTCTATTTCAAGTATATTCAAACCGGGTTCCCATTTGTCACTCTGAAGTTTGCGCAGACTCTGGATGGCAGAATCGCCACATCCACAGGCGACTCCAGGTGGATAAGCTCCGAGCCGTCTCTAAAGTGGGCGCACAGGCTCCGCAGCCTTCATGACGCCGTTCTAGTAGGAGTTGGCACTGTGCTGAAGGACGACCCTCAACTGACAGTGCGCCTGGTAAGGGGCAGAAATCCCCTGCGCGTTGTAGCGGACAGCAGATTGAGGATACCTTTGAACTCTAAGATTCTCAAAGACCCGGAGAACGCGCCCACCATCATCGCCGCCACCTCGCAGGCCGATATTGAGAAGATGTTTGCCTTAAGCATCATGGGCATCGAGGTTCTGACGGTCGAAGAAGATAGAGAAGGCACGGTCGACCTGAAAGACCTGCTCCAGAAGCTGGGGAAGAGGAATATTTCCTCTGTTTTAGTCGAAGGCGGAGCAACGACTATCACCTCTTTCATTCGGCAGGGGCTGGCGGACAGAATTGTAGTGATAATAGCTCCTAAGGTCATGGGGAAAGGGGTTGAGGCGGTGGGTGACCTGGGAATACTGAAAGTCAGCCGCGCCTTGAAGCTGTCATTCGATAAAGTTTACCGCAAAGGCAAAGACGTGGTGGTAGAGGCGAGGGTGTGACAAGAACTACGGGTAGCCTGGAGCATCTGCTCCAGGCATTGGTTGGAGCGGATGCTCCAACCTACCCAATAGCTGGTTGCCATGTACAGAGATTCCTCCCCTTCACTACATTCAGGGTCAGAATGACACTTAATATATGAGTCGAGGTGAACAATGGTAAAACAAGAGCATGCTCTCTCCGGAATGCGTGTGCTCGATTTAACTCATTATATCGCTGGCCCCTACTGTACTAAAATGCTGGCTGACTATGGCGCTGATGTGGTCAAGGTGGAGAGGCCGGGATGGGGCGATGCTGCCAGGTCACTGGGGCCTTTCCTCAACGACGAGCCCCATCCTGAAAAAAGCGGGCTCTTCCTCTACCTGAACACAAACAAGAAAAGCATCACGCTTAATCTGAAAAGCGCCACCGGCGTGAGCATTCTCAAGGAGCTGCTCAAGCAGTCGGACATCCTGGTGGAAAACTTCAGCCCGCGGGTGATGCCCGGCCTGGGGCTGGATTATAATACCTTGAAGAAGATAAACCCCGGACTGGTAATGGCATCCATCTCCAACTTCGGACAGACCGGCCCTTATCGTGACTACAAAGCGACCGACCTCAACATCTGGGGGCTCAGCGGCATACTCTACGAGTGCGGCGAGCCTAACCGCGAGCCTCTGAAGATGGGCAATAACGTGAGTGAGTATGTAGCCGGGCTTTATGCGGCACTGACTACGTTGTCTGCTCTTTACTATCGGGATGGGGGCGGCATGGGGCAACATATAGATGTCCCAATTTGGGAGTGCTTTCATACCATGCAGCCGTCTATGACGCTGGTCTATTCGTATGCTGGGTTCATCAGGAAAAGGGCAGGGGTGCGTTTCCCCTGGGGCATCCTCCCCTGCAAGGACGGTTTCATCGGGTTCTACCTGCCTACTCAGGTTCACTGGGAATCGCTCTGCGCCCTTATGGAGATGCCAGAGTTGAGGGAGAAACCTGAATATGAGACGCCGATGCTGCGCGAGGAGCGGCGTGAGGAGGTAACAGCCATCATTGTCTCCTGGCTCAAGGATAAGCGCATGGAGGACGTGTTCCATGCCGCCCAGGAGCTCAGGCTGCCTTTGACTATTGTTCCCAACCCGGAGCAGTTGCTGGATACACCGCAGCACAAGGAGAGAAAGTACTTCGTTAAGATCGACCATCCTGAGACAGGCAAGCTTACCTATCCCGGGGCTCCTTTCAAGCTCAGCGAGACGCCGTGGTACGCCGGGCGTGCCCCGCTGCTGGGAGAACACAACCGTGAGATTTACTGCGGCCGCCTGGGCTACAGTAAGGATGACCTGGTGAAATTGAAGGAAGAGGGCGTCATTTAGGGGTAGCCTGGAGCATCCGCTCCAGGGGCGCCTAATCCCCCTTTAGAAAAGGGGGAATTGGGGCGAGGGCACCTCGCCCCTACAACGGCCTGGGGTACAGTAAAGAGGAGTTGGTTAAATTGAAAGAGGAAGGGGTTATTTAGGTTAAGCGTACACAAACCGTTCGTGGTGAGCCCTTCGTCAGGCTCAGGACAGGCTTGTCGAACCATGAACGGCCCTTCGACAAGCTCAGGGCGAACATAATAGGGTAACCCAAATACTGTTCAGGATTTCTTAAAGAGGGTTGACATGACAGTACTACCGCTTCAGGGCGTGAGGATAATCGATGCCTGCATCTACTGGGCCGGGCCCATGGCCACTTCACTGCTGGGCGATCTGGGGGCCGAGGTCATCAAAATCGAGTCCATACAGCGCCTGGACCACCTCAGGCTGCTGGGCGGGTGGCCCAGCCCTGACGGGTACGAATGGTCTGCCGTGTTCAATGGCGTCAACCGCAACAAGTACGGCATCACCCTCAACCTGAACCATCCCAAGGGCAAAGAAATCTTCCAGAAACTGGTGGAGATCGGCGATATAGTTGCCGAGAACTTCAGCCCCCGTGTAATGGAGAACTGGGGCTTATCTTACAAGGAACTGAAGAAGATCAACCCCAAGATCATCATGCTATCCATGCCCGGCTTCGGCACCACCGGTCCCTGGCGAAACTACGTTACCTTCGGCCCCAACGTGGAGATGGTGTCGGGCATGCCTATCGTCAGCGGCTACAAAGATGGCCCGCCTATGATGACCGGGTATATAGCAGACCCCGCTGCCGGCTTGATGGGCGCTGTGGCTGTGATGACTGCCCTGCGGCACCGTCAGAAGACAGGCAAGGGACAGCATATCGACCTTTCTCAGATTGAGGCTTTCACCAGCTTCATGGCGGGGCCGATTATGGACTATACCATGAACAAGAGAATGCAGCCGCGCAGAGGCGACCGCCATTATTCTTTTGCTCCGCACGGTGCTTACCGCTGCAAGGGCGATGGTGAATGGGTCACTATTACCGTGTCCTCCGATGAGGAATGGGAGAGGTTTTGCCAGGCTGTAGGCAATCCAGCCTGGACTCGCTGGCCCAGGTTCTCCGATGCCCTGAGCCGCTATGATAACCACGATGAGCTGGATAAGCTCATTGAGGAATGGACTTTGCAGCGCGATAAGCGCGAAGTTATGCGAATCATGCAGCAGGCGAACGTAGCCACAGCTCCGGTGCTGAACTACGGCGAGGTATTATCTGACCCTCACATCGAGGCGAGAGGTTTTTTCGAGACAATCACCCGCCCTGTTACAGGCACGCATCCTTACCCCGGCTTCCCCGTCAAGCTCTCCGGGACTCCCGTTAAAATCCGCAAGCCGGCGCCGACCCTGGGGCAGGACAATGAGTATATCCTGAAAAAATATCTGGGCATGAAAAAGAAGGAGATAGCGAAGCTGGCGGAAGAGGAGATAATCGGCACGAAGCCGCAGGGATGGGCTTTCGGCATGGAAGCTG
>JBBIRL010000079.1:0-8812 GCA_037441825.1 Dehalococcoidia bacterium
ATGAAGTCGTTGCCGGTGTTGTAGGGCGGGTCAATGTAAATCATCTTGACCTTGCCCAGGTACGACTTCTGCAGCAGCTTGAGCACCTCCAGGTTATCGCCCTCAATGATGAGGTTCCCGGTGGTGTCAAAGTTGACGCTCTCTTCCGGGCAGGGGCGCAGTGTACCCAGTCTGGGAGACTGGAGGGTCTTGAAGCAGTCTGCTTTGCCGGGCCAGGTCATGCCGTAGCGTTCTTTGCCTGTATCTACGGTTTCGCCCAGGGCGAGCTTGAGCCGCTCGAAATCGATCTTGCCGTCCTCGGTGCGGATTTCGGGGAGAAGGCGCAGGAGTTCCTGCTGCTTATCTCCGGCAATATGGTGAGAGCTTAAATCAAATTTTTCAGGTTGGTCGGTCATGTGCGCACCCTCAATTATTGCTGATGCTTATTGTACCACTTTTGGGCGGGCTGCTCGCAGAAGAAATAAAGTGTCACTATTATACAGTTTGCTATCTCAAATTGCTATCTCAAAAAGGAAGTGGTGGGGAATTATAATTGGCAATCGGCTAATCCCCCTACTCCCCCTCCCTGATCAAGTCAGGGACAAGTTTAGAAAAGGGGGAGGCGAAGGTACAGCGTGCTGTGCTACGTTGGGTAACGAGATTCTTCGCCAAGGCTCAGAATGACATCTATGGGGGGTGGTTCATGAACCGCCCCTACCTTATTTTCTCTTCATTAAGGGGGAACCGAAACCGCTCAGCTTCGCTTGCCATACTTGATAAGCGAGTGTACAATATAACATAATAAGCAGGTTTCGGTCCCCGAGGTGAAGGAGGCAGGATGGAAAAAGGTACATGGACGGTTAAAACAGGGCTCGCCCAGATGTTGAAGGGCGGGGTGATTATGGATGTGACCACCGCCGAGCAGGCTAAGATCGCCGAGTCGGCCGGGGCTTGCGCGGTGATGGCTCTGGAGCGGGTTCCTGCCGATATTCGCGCTGCAGGCGGCGTGGCCAGGATGGCAGACCCCGTGGTGATAGAGGCTATCATGAAGGCGGTGACCATCCCGGTGATGGCTAAGTGCCGTATCGGACACTTTGTGGAGGCTCAGGTACTCGAGTCGCTGGGCGTTGACTTCATCGATGAGTCGGAAGTTCTCACCCCTGCCGACGAGAGCCATCACATCTATAAGCATACTTTTAAGGTTCCCTTCGTCTGCGGCTGCCGCGACCTGGGGGAGGCGCTGCGCCGTATCGGAGAGGGGGCAGCGATGATTCGGACCAAGGGCGAGGCGGGGACCGGGAACATTGTCGAGGCAGTGAGGCATATGAGGGCGGTGATGGACAGCCTCCGGAAGCTGCACAATATGCCGGCAGACGAGCTGATGGCTGAGGCTAAGGTACTGGGCGCACCGTTCGAGCTGGTGCAGGAGGTACACAAAACAGGCAAGCTGCCGGTGGTAAATTTCGCCGCAGGCGGCGTGGCTTCGCCTGCCGATGCTGCGTTGATGATGCAGCTCGGGGCTGACGGTGTCTTCGTCGGCTCCGGTATCTTCAAGTCATCGAACCCTGAATCGATTGCTAAGGCTATTGTTAAGGCTACTACCCATTACAAAGACCCCGCTATAATCGCGGAGGTCTCCAAGGGCATAGGGACAGCCATGCCGGGGCTGGATATAAAGAAGATCCCGGAGAAGGAGTTACTTGCGCCCCGCGGTTGGTAATTTCTTTAGGCACCGGTGGGGTGAAAACGGATGAAGAAGATCGGCGTTTTGGCGATGCAGGGCGCTTTTGTGGAGCATATCGCTGCTCTGTGCCGATTAGGGGTGGAGGCGGTCCCTATCAGGTTGTCCGGCGAGTTTAAAGGGCTCAGCGGGCTGGTGATCCCCGGCGGAGAGAGCACCACCATTGGCAAGCTGATGAGGGATTACAGTCTGGTGGATGAGTTGAAGAAGCGCATCTCGAAAGGCTTCCCCGTCCTGGGCACCTGTGCCGGAATGATCCTCCTGGCGAAGGAGGTTCAGGGGCTTAATCAGCATACTCTGGGGGCGGTGGATATCAGGGTGAGGCGCAATGCCTTTGGCCGGCAGGTGGATAGCTTCGAGATCGCTCTCGATATCCCGGTGCTGGGAGACCTGCCTTTCCCCGCTGTTTTTATTCGCGCTCCCTGGATCGAAAAGGTAGGTGACGGCGTGGAGGTACTGGCGAGCCTGCCCGATGGCACTCCGGTTGCTGCCAGGCAAGGGAACTTGCTAGTTACCGCCTTTCACCCTGAGCTTACTACCGATCTCCGATTCCATGACTACTTCCTGTCTATCGTCAACGGCAACTCCAAAGCAAACGCGGATGAAGCGTGATGATTCGTTCCCTTCATCTTACTGATATTGCGGTGCTGCTCCTATTTTTGGGCAAGTCCCCGGTTAATGAGGCGAGGATGCGGGATAGGCTTATCAGCAGGGAGGTCGAGCTGCTGGCCGCTGTCCCCTTGCTCAGAGGCTGTCTGATTTCTGATGATAAGCAATGTAGTCTTGTTTGTGTCCAGCGGGGGTTCATTCAGGCGTTAGTCTCTCTGAGGAGATGTCGCGGGCCCGGTGCCTGGATGATAGAGCGGCTCCTGTTATCCCCGGGCCATGAGGGGCTTTGTAGTGACCTTCTGGAGAGGCTGGCCCTCGCCGGAGACAAAATCAAGGCTGAGCGGCTTTTCCTGCGTCTCGACTCCTCCAGCCCTGCCGTTGACATGGCGAAACAGGCAGGCTTCAATCACTATCTCACTGAGTACCTGTATTGCCAGGAAGAGGCACATCAAACGGAGCTAAAGGAATCGCGGCTGGTTTTGCGGCCCAAGGCCGGCGCCGATGAGCACGGGCTGTTCCGGCTATATAGCGCTGCTGCCCCCCATCAAGTTCGCTGTGCAGAGGGGATGACCTTGCAGGAATGGAGCCAGAGCAGGGATAAGGATGCCACCTGGGAATTAGTTTTGGAAAAGAATGGCGAGATTTCAGCCTGGCTGCGCATCAGGCTGGGCAGAACGGCCGGGCGATTCGAGATAGTTACAGAGTTGGGTGCAGATGAGCTAGGACAGTTGGTAGACTACAGCCTGGCTGCGCTCAAGGGCAGGCATCCTGTATATTGCCTTGTCCCTGAATTTCAGCAGCAGTTGCAGCGTATACTTGAAGAGCAAGGTTTCTCCAGAGTGGCGTCTTACTCGTGTCTGAGCAAACAGCTCGCAGTAAGGGTGCGTGAGCCACAACTGGTGCCGTTACGAGCTTAGGAGTCTTGAATGTCACCCTGAGTGAAGCGAAGGGTCTCTGAGATTCTTCGCTACGCTCAGAATGACATAGAGGGGTCAGAATGACAGAGGTTTAGCGGGTTGATAAAGGGAGGTAGCCATAGCTTATGCAAAAAATAATTACCGATGACCTGGATGCGCTTCTTGATGCCCTTCCTCCCCATATCTCTGAATCTATACGCCACAGAGAAGACCGCAGCGAGCTTCTGGAGGTAGTTATGGACCTGGGGCGGCCGCCCGAGGCGCGTTTTCCGGGTCGAGATGTATTTCTCAGCACTGAAGAGGTAATCGCCGATGACATCGAGTATACGGTCTCGCACATCGGGGCCTTTGGCGATGACAACCGCGCCGGTATCGCGCGCACCCTGCATCGTATCTCGGCCATCCGCAATCGCAAAGGGCGCATTGTAGGGCTTTCCTGCCGTGTCGGGCGAGCTGTCTTCGGCACCATCGCTCTGATTAAGGACCTGGTCGAGTCAGGCAGAAGCATCCTCCTCCTGGGGCGGCCCGGGGTGGGCAAGACCACCATGCTGCGCGAGGTAGCGCGTGTCTTGGCCGATGACTTCAATAAGCGTGTGGTGATAGTGGATACCTCCAACGAGATAGCAGGCGACGGCGATATACCGCATCCGGCCATAGGGCGGGCGCGGCGGATGCAGGTTCCCACGCCGGCTCTGCAACATGCGGTGATGATCGAGGCGGTGGAGAACCACATGCCGGAGGTTATTATAATCGACGAGATCGGCACCGAGCTTGAGGCACAGGCAGCGCGCACTATTGCTGAACGTGGAGTTCAGTTAGTGGGCACTGCCCACGGCAATACCCTGGATAACCTGATGATGAACCCTACACTCTCTGACCTTATCGGCGGCATCCAGTCGGTGACCCTGGGCGATGAGGAGGCCAGGCGGCGGGGCACCCAGAAGTCAATCCTGGAGCGCAAGGCGCCCCCCACCTTCGATGTGGTTGTGGAGATTCAAGGCTGGGAGCGCGTTGCTATCCACCCCGATGTAGCCGCCGTCGTTGATGCTACACTGCGGGGGCATTTCGTGCCGGTGGAAGTGCGCTGGTTTGAGAACGGGGAGGTAAAAAGCGAGAAGACCCTGCCCTTCTCAGATGCTGAGCCCCAGGTTGGCAAGAGGGTTCCCAGGAAAGAGGAGCCCAAAAAAATCATGCCGTTCGGCATCAATCGCCTGCGACTGGAGGAGAGCATCAAGAGGATGAATCTGCCCGTAGATGTGGTTAATGATATCAAGGAGGCTGACCTGCTGATGACCTCCAAGAGCCATTATCGCCGCAAGCCGCAGCTCTTGAGAGACGCCGAGCTTAGAGGGGTTCCTGTATATGTTGTCAGGAGCGATAAAACCACCCAAATGGAGCAGGGCCTGGCCAATGTCTATCGGGCTGAGGAGCGCTCGGATTCCGTGGCTCAGGCGCTGAAAGAGGCAGAGGAGGCTATCGAGGAGATTAAGCGCACCGGGCAGACCGTGGAGTTGAGCCCGCAAAATGCCTTCATTCGTCGCTTGCAGCATCAACTGGCTGAGAAATATCACCTGGCGACGAAGAGCACTGGCAAAGCGCCGCGGCGGCGGGTGCAGATTTTCCCCAATGATGACGAGCACCGGGTGTAGAGAGTGGCTTATATTGCAGTTGGAGTACTACCTGAGAGGGTACTTTCGAGGCTTGACATCCCAGAATAATAGCCATATTATCTTACGCGTATGGGGAAAAGTTTGTTCATCGTCTTCGAGGGTGGCGAGGGCAGTGGTAAGACTACGCAAACCAAGGCTCTGGCTAATAGACTTCGCAGGCTTGGTTTTGGTGTAGTGCTTACCCACGAGCCAGGCGGTACACTCCTGGGCAATAAGTTGCGCCGCTGGGTCAAATGGGGCAGAGGGGTTACCACACAAACAGAGTTATTCCTCTTCCTCGCGTCCAGAAGCCAGTTGGTGAGCAAGGTTATCCGCCCTGCTTTAGAAAAGGAGCAAGTTGTTATATGTGACCGCTTCGATGCTTCTACATTCGCCTATCAGGGCTACGGACGCGGGATGGACCTGGACTTCCTCAAGAGTGTGAATAGCTTTGCCACCGATGGCTTATACCCTGACCTCATAGTTCTCCTGGACATATCCGCGGAGCAAGGCCTGGGGCGCAAGAGGATGAAACTGGACGTGTTCGAGCGCGAGGAGTTCTTCTTTCACCAGAGGGTGAGGGAGGGCTATCTGAAGATGGCTGCCGCCGATCCGGAACGGTGGATGGTGGTCGACGCTACGCTCCCCGAGGTGAAGATTCAAGAGATAATCTGGGAGCGTGTGCAGAAATCTTTGGGCTAGACAGGTTTTATGAAATTAACAAGGGGCTTAAGCCCCTTGTTTTGTTTCCTTTACCACCGTCTCTTTATATGACTGCATCAATCTCTCGGTCACCTTGCCTCTGCCGATACGCTGGCCATTAACCTCAGCCACAGGCATCAGTTCCATAATAGAATTGGTGAGGAAGGCTTCGTCGGCCTGGAGCAATTCCTCTAATCGAACTTCTCGCCGGACAAGGCTTATACCAAGTTCCTGGGCAAGTTCGATGACTACCTGACGTGTAATGCCGGGCAAGCAGCCGCTCTCCTCCCCCGGGGTGATAAGGTTTCTCTTCGATACCAGGAAGATATTGCTGGTGCTTCCCTCGCAGAGAAAGCCTCTCTCGTTGAGTAGAATGGCCTCATCGGCTCCCGATGCCCTGGCCTCTCTCCGGGCAAGGATTTGGTTAAGGTAGTTGGCTGATTTCAGGTGGGAAAGCGGCGACTGGCTGTCCCGGTCTATGGTGGATACTACTACCTTGCAGCCCTTGCGATAAACCTCGTCCGAAAGAGGAACGTACCTCGCGGCTGTGACCAGCACCGTGGGCTTGGGGTGCCTCGGGAGGTCGGGTGCGGCCTCGCCTTCTCCCATAGATACGGTAAGCCTGATTCTTGCCTCTTTCAACTTATTAGCCCTCAGCGTATCGTGGCAGGCTCTTTTAAGGTCGAAAGCGTCCAGAGGTAAGCTCAGCGCCTTCGCCGATTTTAAGAGGCGCTCCAGGTGCTTTTCCAAACGGAAGATGCGACCTGAATAGGCGCGCATGGTCTCGAAAAGGCCGTAGCCGTAGAGGAAGCCCAGGTCAAAGGGCGATATTTTGGCCTGGCTCCGAGGCACAAGAGAGCCGTTGAGATATACTATTTGCTCCATGTCGGCTCGGTGAAGCTCAGGAAATTTTTCAGGATGGCGTGCCCGACATCGGTGAGAATAGATTCGGGGTGGAACTGAATCCCCTCCACGACATATTCCTTGTGGCGGATGCCCATGATTATCTTGTCATCTGTCCAGGCCGAGATTTCCAGGCAATCGGGGAACTGGTTATGCTCGACAATCAGTGAGTGGTAGCGCCCGCCCACGAAGGGATTGGGTATCTCTTTATAGATTGTCCTGCCGTCGTGGTGAACGATAGAGGTCTTGCCGTGCATGGGTAGCTTTGCCCTGCCCACCACGCCGCCGTAGACGTAGCCGATGGCCTGATGTCCCAGACAGACGCCCAGCATAGGGATTTTGCCGCCGAAGCGGCGTATTACATCGTTGGAGATGCCGGCCTCCAGGGGGGTGCAGGGACCCGGGGAGATCACGATATGGCTTGGGGCCAGCTTCTCGATTTCGTCCAGCCCGATGGCGTCGTTGCGATATACCACAGGCTCCCAGCCCAGCTCCCCGATGTATTGAGACAGGTTGTATACGAAGGAGTCGTAGTTATCTATGAGCAAAATCATCTGTGGCTCTCCGCTGCCATCTGGGGGACCATGCTCAAAGCTTGAATCAAAGCCCTGGCTTTGTCAAGTGTCTCTATGTATTCAGCCTCGGGGTCGGAGTCGTAGACCACCGCCCCGCCCACCTGAAAGTAGGCTTTCCCGTCTTTGACTAGGATGGTGCGGATGACGATGTTGAGGTCGAGTCCGCCATCGAAGCTGAGGTAGCCGATGGAGCCAGTATATACGCTCCTTCTGGTGGGTTCAAGCTCGTCGATTATCTCCATAGCCCTTACCTTGGGCGCGCCCGATATTGAGCCTCCGGGAAAGGTGGCCTTGAGCAGGTCTACGGCGCTCTTGCCCGGGCGAAGCCTTCCTTCTACCGTGGAGGTGAGATGGAACACTGTGGCGTATTTCTCCAGGGCCGTCAGCTCGCTGACCCTTACCGTGCCGAAGCGGCAGACCCGTCCGATGTCGTTGCGCTCCAGGTCAACAATCATTACATGCTCAGCCTTATCCTTGAAGCTGTTCACCAGCTCCCGAGCCAGTGCCTCATCCCGGGCGAGGTCTTTGCCCCGGGGCCGGGTGCCCTTTATGGGGCGGGTCTCCACACGGTCGCTGCGAAGGCGCAGGAACCTCTCCGGAGACGCGCTGACCACGGTCACGCCGTCGAAATTTAGATAGCTGGCGAAGGGAGCGGGGTTTATCTTCCGCAGGCGGCGGTATAGCTCGTAAGTCGGTAGCGGCATATCCGCCTCGAAGCGCTGGGAGAGGTTGACCTGAAAAATATCTCCGGCGATGATATAGTCTCTGGCCTTCTGCACCGCCTCCAGATAGCGTTCGTGAGTGAAATTGGAGCGCAGGTTGACCTGATTGCCAGCAGGTTGGTCGGAGTAAAGGGCGCTAGTCTCGCACAGGCGGGGCGCCTGTGCTACCGTCCTTTTCATCTCCTCAAGGCGAGCCTTCGCTCTGGTTTGCCTGTGGGCTCCTTTTTCAGGGAAGCCGGTGGAGGCGACATAGGCCCTGCCCTCGAGGTGGTCGAAAACGGTTACAGCATCGTAAAAGGCAAGATAACATTCGGGAAGCTGCAGGTCGTCTAATGCTTTAGAAGGCAGCTTCTCGATGAAATGGCCCAGGTCATAGCTGAGGTAGCCCACTGTCCCTCCTACGAAGGGCAGTGCAGTAGGGTTGCCATCCAGCTTATATTCCCGGAGAAGCTCACCCATCACATCGAAGGGATTGCCCGAGATAGCCGTTTCGCCCTCGGGACGTATGATGGTTATATCCCTGCCGCGGCTCCTCATAATCAGGAAGGGATCGCTGCCCATGAACGAGTAGCGCCCCAGCCTTTGAGGGTCCATGCCGCTGTCGAGGAAGAAGCTGAAGGGTTTATCTTTGAAGGCCTCGAATGCCTGTGAGGCAGTGGGTGGATGGGGAACCTCCACCACCAGGGGCAGGCGTTGCGTAGTGCTACCGGTATTGCTCATCAACCGAATGAAGGGGTTGCTTTTTATCGGCGTCTCCCCTAGATTATAGGCTATCGGAGCGAACCAGACAAGTTTGGCTGAAGTCTCGCCCGGGGGGGTGTGGTTTAATCCGTTCGCCCTGAGCCTGTCGAAGGGCGTGTCCGCATCTAGGATAGGGCCGTTCATGGTTCGACAAGCTCACCACGAACGGCGCGCCCCACATGCTAATGTTAGCCAATTGAAGGTATTATGAGGAGAAGATCATGAAATTCAGTGCCAGTGTCGAAATCAATGCCTCTCCTGAGAATGCCTGGGC
>JBBIRL010000080.1:0-8761 GCA_037441825.1 Dehalococcoidia bacterium
GACGTCTGCTACTCTCGCTGCCAACTACAATACCTGCTTTCACCTGACCCAATTCGATCATATTCGCCAGAGTTATCATACCATTGATGAAACCCACACACGCATTTGAGATATCAAAAACAACGGATGTGGGCGGAAGGCCCAAAGAGTCATGGACTACAAAAGCCGTCGCCGGCTCGAGAAAATCGCGACTCACAGAGGTATGAAGAAGGCACTCGATCTGCTCTTTATTGATTCCCGACTTAGCGATAGCTTTTTCCGCCGCTTTGGTACTGAACTTACTCGGTGGCGTATTCTCGTCCCAGAACCGGCGCTCACGAATTCCGCTCATCATCTCCAAGCGCCCGTAATTTCGGTTCACCTTCTCATAGACCGGGGCCAGCTTCTCTTCCAAGCTCCGTGATGTGACAGTTATCTCCGGAAGCTCGTAGCCGAAAGACTCAATACGGACGTTTTTATATAGCACTGAAAGACTACCTCACAATTTCGCGTTTCGCTGAAACCTGTTGGCTAAATGTTTTTCATTAGCGGCTCCAAATAGGCCACAGACCCATCCAAAGTAGATAATTTAATATAGTCGTCTTCCGGTACGGTGATACCATAGCGTTTGCGCAACTCCATGATGATGTCCAAGAAATCCATTGAGTCCATTTCGATCTGGTCTCTTATGCGTACATCAGGCTTGAGATTGCTCAGATCTTCATCCGGTACAATTTCATGGATGACCTCTAGAATCATGGCTCTGATTTCCTCTGCCTTCATAAGTTCCGTCCCTTCTATAACTGCTATAATTGGCACCTCGATATCACCCTGCAAATCTTCTAACGATGAGGGCAGAATTGATGCCCAACATTCCGAAGGAATTGTTCAATATATAGTCCACCTTATCGACCTTTCGGGGTTCGTTGATTACAAGGTTGAGCAGAGCGCACTCAGGGTCCAGATTATCCACGTTGATAGTATGATGCACTATGTGGTCTTCAAAAGAAGGTAGATTACCTATGAGTTCCAGAGCACCGGCAGCGCCCATCGTATGGCCGATGAAACTCTTAGTGTTGTTAATATATGTATTTGAATTATTTCCAAAGACTTCCCTGATTGCCTGGCATTCAGCCTTGTCTCCTTCACGGGTCCCGGTTGCGTGAGTATTAACTATATCTACTTCGCCTGGTGATATGCCTGCTTTCTTAAGAGCAAGCCTCATGCATTCAGCTTGCCTCTGAGGGTTTGGCAGAATAAAATCTGAGGCATCCGAGTTGATAGCATATCCAACGACCTCGCCGTAAATCCGCGCACCTCTTTCAAGAGCAGCGCTCAACTTTTCCAGAACACAAATGCAGCCACCTTCCGAGACAACAATACCGTTTCTGTTCTTATCAAAAGGCCGACATGCTTTCTGAGGGTCAGGGTGGCTCGCTAACGCTCCTTCATTCTTAAAAGCAGCGAAAACACCGAAAGTGTTAGGTGTCTCTGAAACACCGCCGGCCAACGCCAAGTCAACTTCACCCAGTAGGAGCATCTGCAAACCCTGTATAATTCCAATGCTGCCTGCAGCGCAAGCAGCTCCCAATGTATAGTGTGGACCGGTAATCCCAATATTCAAGGTGATTTCGCCGGCTGGATTATTGGCAACAGTTCTCGGGTTATGATGGTGGGACCACAAATCTACATTGTAGTCATATTGCTTGATGTTATAGACCTCATGCTCTGTTTCCACGTTACCATGCTCGGTAATGCCGAGATAAATGCCAATTCTCGATTTATCAACAGAAGAAAGAGCCAGTTTCGAATCAGCTATTGCTTCATTAGCGCAATAGATTGCAATTGAACCTGCTCGCGTCCCGCGACGAACTTCTTTTTTTTTCTGATACTTCAGTGGATCAAAATTGCAGATGCCCGCTATGACCTCGCCCATATAATGGGTTTCGATTTTCCCTACCCCAGATTTACCGGCGAGCAAGTTATGTCGAAATTCTGTGAGATTGTTCCCGTTTGGTGCGGTCAGACCGATCCCCGTGATAACAATTCGCGTTTCATCGTTCATCTTAGCCGTTATATTATGCCCTATATCATCTTTTTGAGCTACCACTCCAGGCCCAGCATAATGCAGGCCAAGCCGCTACCTGCCGCCATCATCACCACTTTATCGCCGGGCTTAACATGCCCCTGCTCAACCCCTATGGCAAACGATATAGGCAGAGCACATGACCCGATGTTACCCAGGTATTCCACTGTGGAAAAGCCTCTTGATTCGTCTAGCTCCAAGGTGCGGAACAGCATCTCTTGATGGACAACGCTAACCTGATGGTTGAAAATCTTGTCTACTGTTCCATTGTACCACCCCACTTCCTTCTGGAAAGCCTTCCATGTATCAGCCGCCAACCCCAAGCCATTCTTCAAGATTCCTTCGAAGTTCGCATGCATATTAGGATAACTAGCTTCATCGAAGAAACAGGTATCATTGTCTACACGGCAGAGGCCATTGTGTTGCGAAGCAGCTCGGACCACGCCGCCTACGAGTCTATGGCCTGATTGCGATAAAGACGAGTGAGTTAATACTGCTGCTACTGCTCCAGATCCCATAGTAAGAGAAGCAAAACCCTGTTTGAGCTTGGCCCGATTAATATCAGAGTCCTTCAGCAGCGAGTCTATTGTTGCTTCAGCAAGACGTCTGCTACTCTCGCTGCCAACTACAATACCTGCTTTCACCTGACCCAATTCAATCATATTCGCCAGAGTTACCATACCATTGATGAAACCCACACACGCATTTGAGATATCAAAAATAACGGCGGTGGGCGGAAGGCCCAAAGAGTCATGGACCACAAAAGCCGTCGCCGGCTCCAGGAAATCACGACTCACAGAAGTAGAAAGAAGACACTCAATCTGATTCTTATTGATGCCCGACTTAGCGATAGCCTTTTCCGCCGCTTTGGTACTGAACTTACTCGGTGGCGTATTCTCATCCCAGAACCGACGCTCACGAATGCCAGTCATCATCTCCAAACGCCCATAATTGCGGTTCACCTTCTCATAGACCGGGGCCAGCCTCTCTTCCAAGCTAAGAGAAGTGACTATGGTTTCCGGAAGTTCGTACCCGAATGCCTCTATACAGACCTTTTTATATAACATCTCAATTCATCCTAACGAAAGCTCTTCCACGCAACCAAACAATATCGGAATCAAAAGCAGAAAGCGTGGAGCTTTCTATTTCCACCGCAGCTTATAATAAGATAACTGGCATACCATACTCTTAAAAGCTGCATCACCAATAATTGTATCAACCCCCGGGGGGAGTATCTTTGCCCTCTTTTATTAGTAATGTCGGGATGCTGAACTTAATTTTGAGATTTGACCACTTCTCAGCGGACTCAGCAGGTATTAACCTGTCCGGAATATATTTCCCCACTCCGGCAATGACTGTGGAAACCTTTCTCGAATTAGCCACAGTATCTGGCACATATTCATCTGCTACAGCAAGAAGGGAAGCACGCACGTTCGCAGAAATATATTTTTCTATCTTTTCAATAATGGAATTGATCCTTTTAGGTGAAGCCCGTTTATCCAAAGCATTTATGAAAAGAAGAAGGAGCCTATCAGGCACATATTTCTCAACTGCCCTTACCTCAAGGGAGAGAACTTTCTCGGAGACAAACTTAGCTGGCGGTTCTAAGATAGACCTTTTTGCCTTTGCCGGCATTGTTATACCTCCCGCGCTAACTTGGTCCGAATTGATAACGATATTCACCCATTTTATATAACTAAATATCACACTTTAGGGCATGTTTGTCAAGAGCAGATGGCTTAACTACACTTTACTTTTCCTACATTCTCCTAAATTCCTCATCTTGCATCTCATTATGTGAACAAACCGTCTAAGCGCTACCGACATACCGTTCGTAATAAGACTTTACCTGGTGCACAAAAGCCTCGATCCTTGTTTTCTCGTTGGTTGGTTTCAACCCTTCATATATCATGGTAATCATAGGAACCTGGTTATGCTCTCTTTGTACCTTTTTGTATATAGCAGTCGCCAAAGTCCCATAGAGACAATTAAGCACGATGAGGTTAGCTATCCCACTGCAGCCCCTCAATGCATAGTTCTCAGCTTTAGATAAGTTTACGGTTACCACAGGGTCTATGGCATCAGTGACATAAGGATACGCAGTTTCTACCCGCTCTGACACCCTGGGAACCCTGCAATCGTCATAAAGGTCTTCCCCTAGCATTCCCTCAATTCTCCCTTTCCAACCCATGAACCATAATCTTCTGACATAGTAATAGAGAGCTGCCAGATATTCCCCCCTGGATAAGTGAATTCCGGGATACGATTCATTGAAATATACCAGGTAATCTGTGGTGCTCGGTCCATACCTGACCTCGGCTCCCAGTGACTCCAGCACCCTGATTATGTCATTATTGGCCCACGCGTTCATGCAGCTATAAAACTCGCCCACAATCCCTATAACCGGCCTGCTCTCTTTCTTTACCGGGATCGCATCCATCGCAGCTATCGAATTTTTCAAAGCCTTATCAAAGTCACCTTTTATGATTCCGGCGGACATGTCCTGTATTGCCTTTTCGTAGACCTTATCACTTTCTCCCTTGTTCATCTCATAGGGACGTGTATGAAGTAACTTTTTTAACAACACATCCGTAGCCAGCCAGCCTTTCCAGATAGCCTTGGCCCAGTTAATGCCAAACATTCGACTCGCATCATCGTGACGGATAGAGGTAATGGGAGCAATTACAGGCACATGGCTGAAACCTAATCTCTTCAGAACCAGTTTCTGTGACAAGCCATATTGGCTCATACGGCAGGAGCCATCGAAGTTCAGCGTCACAAATGCTGACCTATCAGGATCAAAGTCGTTAGACTGAGCCTTCTTGACCAAATCACCAGTAGTAACCAGATAGGGATGACACTCTCTGGCAGAAGCGTATTTTCTTCCCAGCTCTTCGGATTGTTCATCAGGCATCGGCAACACCCTGGCATCTATACCGATCAATTGAAAGGAAGCAGCCCAAATATTAGAGTGCCCTGAAGCATTGTAAATATAGAATGTCCTGTCCAACTCCTTTATTTTCTTCGACGGCTTAAAGATACTTATCACTCCACCGGAACCAACCACACTCATGTCTTCAACAGCCTTCTCAGTCTCTTTTACTCTAGTTCTATTAATAGTGTCGAGGAAAGCCTCGATCCTGGTTACCATTCCGGCATCACCGCTATGCTCATCTACCTCAAGAGCCAGATAAGGGTCTTCGCCCATCGTATCCTCAAGATACTTGGCAAAGAAGGCATCAGGACCGCAGCCATAATTGGTAATCATTATGGGATGTAGATTCCTGCTGGCCTTTGCCAGCAGCGCTGATCTCAAAAGATTCTGTTCATTTTTCCAAACCAGGTTGGAATAGTGAGACAGCAACTCAACTGTATCTAAGGGCAGCATGTCATAAGGTATAGCTATTACTTCTAGCTTTCGTAGTTTCTTGGATATATTAAGATTCAAACCTGTGTCATGAACGTTATATGGCTTGCCTATCACCACTACCGCCCGATCATCCTCCCTGAGGCTATCCAATATCTCTCTGCCCCTCTTCAAACGCATACTTTCGAACTCTTCTTGAGATTCAAGTGCTACAGCTATAGCTGAGGCAATATCCTTTTTCTCTTTCCCAAACGCCCTGCCTATCTCCATCATTTGCGATTCGAGGTTTCTCTTTTCTTTTTCCATAAAAAGAGTGGGGCTCATGATTTTAACCCTGTTTTCAAAGGCTGCTTTGAGTATGAAGGGTATAGCCTGAATATATGGGCAGTTGTAGCTTCTGTTTACGTCATCCCTATCCTTCTCCAGATCGATTACGCAGGGTAAGAATACGCAGTCGACGCCTTTCTCTATAAGATTGACCATATGACCATAGGCAACCTTTACCGGGTAGCAGGTTTCGGCTAAGACCTCCTGGAGCCCCCGGTAGATTAGCTTGCTGCTGGTTTTGTCCGAGAGCACCACGCGAATCTTGAGCTCTTTAAAGAATGTTGCCCAGAGCGGAAATTGCTCGAAGAACATGAGTATGCGGGGAATCCCGATCGCCGGAGAATCCTTATCGAACTCATCATCCTTGTAATAGCGCATAAACATTTCTTCTCGCTCTTTGAAAAGATCGGGTAGTTCCTTGCCAGCGCTCTCTCCCCGCTTAATTTCGTACCTATCGCAGATACCGCCGTAGAACGATTCCTGTTTAGCCCCTATCAACACCCTCTTTACCTCACAGTGATTGGCACAATGTTGGCATTCGAACATTTTGACTTGATATGTCCTGTTTCTCAGGTCGAAGCCGACAAAATTACTTTTTTGCCGGATTTCCCTTCTCTTTTCCCGGGCAATCAGGGCTGCTCCTATGGCACCGGTAACATTGTGATTCTCGGGGACAATTATCTGTGTACCCAGAATATTTTCAAAAGCAGCAGCTACACTTTTGTTCGATGCCACCCCACCTTGGAAATATATCCTTTTGCCTATCTTCTTGTTCCCTATAACCTTTTCTATGTAGTTATTAGCCACCGAATAGGACAGCCCGGCGATGAGGTCTATCTTAGGCAAACCCACCTGTTGATGATGTATCAGGTCCGACTCCATGAAAACGGTACAACGTGTGCCCAAATCAGCGGGTTTCTTCGAGTCAAAAGCGAGGCCGCTGAACTCTTCAATCTTTATGCCCAGCCTGGCAGCCTGTTCTTGAAGAAAAGAGCCGGTACCTGCAGCACAGACTTTGTTCATCTCAAAATCTATCACCGAGCCGTTCTTCAGGCGGATGAATTTTGAATCCTGGCCCCCTATCTCAAATATGGTATCAACAGTGTTGTCAATCTCTATGGTAGCCCTGGCCTGAGCTGTAATCTCATTGATCACCACATCAGCTCCGACGAAATCGCCCACAAAATAGCGTCCGCTGCCGGTGACCCCCACCCCCTGAACTTCCACAAGGTCTTCCAAGCCTCTGGCTATATCGAGAAGTCCCTTCTTGACCGACTCGATTGGTTCGCCCTCGGTCATCAGGTATATTTTGCGCAACAGCTTCTTATTCTCATCCAGGATAACTATGTTGGTGCTCGCTGCTCCGACATCGATCCCTAAATATACCTTTTCCTTCTGTCTCTCAGGGCTCTGGATAATGTCAGGGGTGGGCTTAATGCCATCACCTCTCCAGACCAATTTCTTCAAATAGCCTTGTTTCGATTCGCTGGCCGTCTTAAATAAATACTGCCTTAGAACTTCTATCGCTTTGCGAATCTCCAGCGGGGCATCAACACCCTTTTCCAGAGCCATGATTGCAGAGCCGAGAGCGCCCATGATAAGGAAATGCTCAGGGATAATCAGTTCTCCCGGCCCAAGCCCCAGCAGGTCTTCGAAGGCTTTAACCACGCCCTTATTGGCAGCCACACCCCCCTGGAATGCTATGGGCTTCCTGAATTTCCTTCCTTTGCCCAGGTTGCTTATGTAGTTTCTCGCCAGGGCGTGGCAGAGACCTGCCACTATATCCTCTTTAGGGCTCCCCTCCTGCTGGAGGTGAACCATATCTGATTTGGCAAAAACGCTGCACCTGCCAGCGATAGTTGCCGGCCTTCTGGATTTCACAGCGAGGTCGCCAAACTCCTTATCAATGGAAATACCCAAGCGATATGCCTGTTGATCAAGGAAAGAACCGGTGCCGGCAGCACATATCTCATTCAGAGCGTGGTCGATGATGACCGGCCTCCCTTTTTTCTCATCGAAATCCAGGAAAATCAGCTTAGAATCCTGCCCCCCGATCTCGATAACTGTCCTCACCTCGGGATGGTAATAGGTAACAGCCCTGGCCTGGGTTATGATCTCGTTCTCTTTATTTACACCCAAAACATCGGCTAACAAGTCGCGCCCGCTTCCGGTAGCTAACACTCCGCTCACCCCGGGGAAATCGCCGACAAGCCTGTTGAAAGCATCAAGCAATACCGGGACAGGCTGCCCCTTAGTACGTTCGTACACACTGGCAAGCAGGCGCACTTGTTCGTCGATAATGGCTATGTTCAGGCTAACCGAACCTACGTCTATCCCCATATAAAGTTTGTCTCGGTCTGCCATTTTGCCTCTCTATGCTAACTCGCCGTCAGTTGTGCTCCTACTCACTATCGCCATGCACGTAATTGAAGTAAAGGCTCATCGCTTCCAGGGGTTCAGCAGGAATAGGCGTAAGCTTGCCAATACTCAAGACGCAGAGGTAAATCTTCGCGGTCTTCTCCAGCATCTCAAGGTTAGTGAACGCTTCCCGCAGGTCTTTTCCCACGCAGACTGCGCCATGATTTGCCAGGATAACCGCATTCCTGGGCCCCAGAGCAGCAAGCGCATTCTTGACCAGGTCTTCGCTGCCGGAGAGAGCATATTCGGCCACCTTTATCCCCCCGCCGAGATAGGTTACCTGGTCATCAATGATAGGGGGGATCTCCATGCCAGCAACCGCAAAGGCACTGCTGAGAACAGGGTGGCTGTGAATGACAGCGCTCACCTTTTTGCGCGCCTTATATACCCCTATGTGCAGCATTGTCTCGACAGAGGGACTGAACTCCCCTTCCACACGCTGTCCATCGAAGTCAACGACTGCTATATCGTCCACACCGATTGTGTCATAATAGCGGCTGGTAGGGGTGATCGCCATCAATTCCTGTCCACCAGGCTCTCTGAGACGCACGCTAATATTTCCCGCCGTGCCCACTACAAAGCCT
>JBBIRL010000081.1:0-3342 GCA_037441825.1 Dehalococcoidia bacterium
CGGGATTCCGCTGAGGATAAGCATCAGAGTAGTCCACGATGGGGGCGAAGATCTCCTCATCCTTGACCGCTGTGTATATGAGGATTTCCTCGGATAGTATCGGTATGGGGACGCCTATGCCGACGGTCAGAGTAGCACCGTAGCCCCAAAAGCTTGTCCCCACCAGCCACTGTGACTTCATCTGCTTCAGGTCGCCTATCACTGCCAGTGTTCCTGCTCCGCGCTTGGGCACGCCTTTTTCGGTGCGCACTACGTTGGGGTTGTGCTGTGTGCCCTGCCAGGCCACATAACCGATGCCTCCGCCGAGGAATATCCTCGTACCTATGCCGATTGTTTTATAGTACGGGTCGTTGAACAGCGGCGAGAGCTGGCCTGCGGTAGAGTAGGTGGCATTGCCCAGATGAGGCTTCAGCACGCCCATATAAGTATAAATCGTCCGGTCGCTGAGATTAACCGCTACATTGTAGTTTTGGTAGGCGTTCCTGACATTGAATAGCACAGCCTCGTTGATGCTTTTCAGGTTGATCAGGGTTTCGACTTTTCGCCTGGGATAGCAGTCGGTGCCATAAGATGTGGCTACCAGCTTGACATCCTTGCCCGCTACCAGCTCCTCGATGACATGGCCTCCACCGTAAGGGAAGTCACCGGGGTGAATCTTGTTCCTGGGGTCATCATCGGGCATGGCTGTTGCGCCGAGGAAAACATCCACGGCAGCGAGCCCTGTATAGACTGGCACATTGTTCAGGTAAGCTGTGCCTCCCCCGATTTTCATGCGCGGCTTGGAATGTCCAAAGTTGAAATAAGCGCCTGAGGAACACATAGGGCCGAATGTGCCTGTGGTCACCACATCAATTTCCTGGGCAGCCTTGGCTGCGCCCTTCTTCTTAGCGATGTCTATGACCTCTTCGGCGGTTACCACTACTGCCTGTCCCTTGGCGATTTTCTCGTTGATCTCAGCGATGGTTTTCGTCATCTTGAACTCCGCAGTCAGAATATCCGAGTTGGAATATATTGCGCCAAACAGCGAGACTTGTCAACCCTGATAGATTGCTCTTGACAGGAGGTATTATTATGGGCACAGGGAGGCCTACAGGCTGTAAATTCAGTGAATGGAGGTCTATCATGGCAGTAGTTCATATAAAACAGCATCCGGAGCTGACGGCGGAAAAGGCGATGGAGATATTCAGGAAGGGCTTCGCCGGGAAATACGAGGTCTATAAGTGGAACCGTCCCGGCAGCGTAAGAGATTTTGTGGTCAAAAAGAGCAGCCTGATAGCTGTTGCGGTGAAACTGAAGCAGGAGAAGGACAAGACCAGTTTCACCTTTATTGATTTCATACCCTCGGCATTAATGACATTCCTCTTTGCCGGCGTGTGGTATGCACTGTTCAGCCGTTCCAAATATCAGGCGATGATGAACGAGGTGAAGACGTTTATCGAAAATGCGCCCGAGTTTAAGTAAGGGCACGGTGCACCGTGCCCTTACTGTCAAGTGAGAGGAATGTTGTAGGTTCACCTACCGAGATTCTTCGCTAAAGCTCAGAATGACATTGTAGGGGCGCCCCAGGCCTTGTCAGTATGGAGATGGATTCCGACTTACGTCGGAATGGTGACAAATGGGTCCATTCCGTACTTGATACGGAATCCAGAGTGAAGGAGGCTGGCGTTCCATCTGAGAGATTGCTGCTTTTCAGGCATTAGTCGGATGCCATTTCTCCATCATTGCCTGTCGTCTTCTTTGTGGTTAGAGGTATTTTCTGTTCTTCCTCCAGCCAGCGTTCGAATTCAACATTGGGGTCTTCGATGCCAAGCTCATCCATCGCTCTGCGCCGTGAATGTATGCCGGAGCCGACCAGTATCTGCTCTTCCCTGACCAGGCGCCCTCTATCCTGCGGCAAGACTGGCCCCCAGATGATACGGGAGCGGTAGGTTCCGAAGCTCTCGCCTGTCATCTTCTCCAGCACCCTCAGTATCAACTCGTTGCGCCGCCGGTATACCGAGGTTCTGATGGTTCGCTTGCGCTTCACTTTTTGTAGCAGCGGGTGAAGCTCCATCTCCAGGGCAACCCCGGAGAGTCCCCGCTCGTTGTCGCCGAAGGCGGTCCGCGGCGACTCGGAGAGGTCGTGCAGCGTGCGGTAAAGCAGGTCTATGTAGTCTACATGCAGCTTTACCCCTCCCCCTTGCAGCAGGTCGAGGAGGTATGCCTTGGCGCGCTCCGGTATCTCCCACACCGCCCCTGGCTGCACCGCTATGTCCTGGGCGTTCTCGATGTTCTCCAGTACGGCGATAGGGTTTCCCGATAGCTCGAGTATTAGGGAAAGCTGCGACAGGGCCCGGTTAAGCTCCCGCGATGGCTCCATGAGCGCGGGGATGTCGGAGACACCCCAGAACTTCTTGGGTTCTCTGAGGTTGGGGTAGATGACGAAGGGGATGAACCCGTAGGGATTAGCCTTGCGCTCGAACAGGGTATGGTCAATCCACAGCTCAAATCTCCTCTCTGTCCATACCTCGATGACAGTCGATTGGGATTTGCCGCCGGTAGGGGCGACCCGCCGGGTCGCCCCTAAATTATAGAGGAATTTGACCTCGTCGGCTGAAAGCTGATAGCGGCTGGCGACCCGCCATACTCTGGTGACATCATCGCCCAGCCACCAGACGAAGATACCCTGTACATCGGGCGCCGATACCCGTACCTGGTGCTCCCGCGAATCCCAGGTCACTTTGTAGCATCCGTCGCCCAGAATAGCGGTGTCCAACTCGGTATCGAAATCGAGCTGTTCCAGATTGTTGGACTCATATACCTTAATATATAGCGTTTTCAGCCCGGCGGGACTTTTCCCTGTCCTCCGCGGATACAGAGTCTATGGCGAAACTGAGACCGCTCATGAGATAGCTGGTGATCTTGTCCACGAAGACCTTGGCGTAGTTGAAAGTGAGCCGCCGTTCACGGGAACGAGAGCGGCCCAGCCACTGCGCCCCGTTATAGAACTCCAGGTTCTCGCGGTATGCCCTCAGCCTTTCCGGGTCCATGCGGTTTATCTGCTGCGGCAGAGTGAGATTGGCCGTTGCGGTATCCTGCACGGAGCGCGGCTTTGTCCCCGGGATGCTATTCATTTGACAACCTCCTGATAATTCGTTGAATCGTACGTTTGCTCAGGTCGAATTCTGTCGCTAACTCAGATATACTTCTGCCTGACGCGGTGCGCTGCCTGAAAATCTCCAGGTCTCTAAGCCTCTTGGATGCACGCCTGCCTCCTTCCTGCTTATCGTAGCGGCATTTGGGGAGGGGACACTTGAGGCAGGATGGGGAGAGGTCACACCCCTGGTCGCGGTATTCGAAATA
>JBBIRL010000081.1:3442-8439 GCA_037441825.1 Dehalococcoidia bacterium
CACATGCCCCCGTGCCGACCTGGGTGTGTATCGCGCTGCCTCGACCAGCAGGGCCAGGCTGGAGAGAAAGTCATCGTGTCCCACGGCAGGGTCGACATAGAAGTCCATAGTCTGATTGGCCCTGAAGGTGCTCTTGGCCTTCGCTATCTGAAACCAGAACTCACGGCATTCCTCCGAGTTGTCCTGGGCGTACATTTTGGCGCGACCGGAGTTTATCGCTGCCAGCAGCTCGAAGCCGAGCCTGGATTTGGATGCCTGAGTAAAGAGAAAGGGGACAATTACCATGCCCAGTGCGCCGCACAAGAAGCTGGTAACGCCGGCTCCCACGCCTGTTGCATCCACAACCGCCCTTTTAACCCGCCAGACATTCTTGAGCACATCGAGGAGCCGGGGATATTGCTCGACGTGAGGTTTGCCTGTCCAGCAGTAGTGCTCCACGATATCGACCTGCGGCAGAGGCACGATGTCGCTGCACATTGAGAAGTCGAGCTCACCGATGGTGACCACTGTCGAGTCCTGCCGGGGCCTGGCAGAGCGCAGCGCGGCATCGTCCGCCTCTTCCGCTGTCCCTGCGAGGTCTATGCCGGCGACATATATTTTTGAAGATTCGGGCTGATGGCGGCGGATGTGTGCGCCCTGTAACTGGGCACGCTGCTGTGCGTTCAGGAACCCTCCGCCGCCGTGTATCGGCTCCAGACAATACTGCGTTAAGAACAGGGGATGGCTCCCGCCCAACCGCTCTTTCTCTACCTGGACATAACTGAGATAATAAGGATTATACATTGCCACATCCTGCCAGTCGTAGCGGAAATGGCGTTTTATACCGTCTTTTCTCTCCATCTCCAGGTTAAGCTGTTTCACCTCTTCGAGTAAGGTGGAGTCATCCCAGGTGGTGCCGTAGTGGACTGTGGTGACATTGGTCGCCGCACCCATGGGCTTGAACTCCTTGGTGTACTTTTCCTTAGATATATCCTGGCTTTCGTCAACCTCGAGGAGGATATGGGCAGTATTCCCCACCACGTTCGCCGACTCATCGGCGGAAAGGAATATCTGCCTGGCGTTGCCCAGCTTCAGGATATAGCCCATCTCGGGTTTCCAGATTCCGGCGTAGCCCCAATCGTTCAGCCTCTCCTTGAGACGCATCATGGAGATGACTGTCTGCGGCTTGAAGGTAGGGGAACATTTTACGGCGTTGCCGCCACTTTGGATGAAGAGGGTGAGCAGCAGCACCTCGAGCTGAGCCGAAAGCTCGTTTTTACCGCCCTGACGGGCGATCTCCACCGAGAAGGTCAGCCCTCTGCGGTTGACCACACTGTCGGCGACAGCCTGGGCTACTTCTAATTGGTAAGGTCTCAAAGTAATCATTTTTTGCTATCAGTTTTCTATTTAGCTGTAGCGTCGTGACTCCTGTCACGACGAGTAATTCGTCGCCACGGGAGTGGCGACGCTACATTAGCGTGGGCGGAGCAGATGCTCCGCTCTACCCATACGTTTACAACGCTACGGCAGATATTTAATGCCCAGTGGGATAGCGAGGTCTTTGAGGACGCCGCCTATGGCAGTGGCCAGGGCTTTCTTATGGGCACTCCCCATTTTGTAGCGCGCCATGACCAGACGCGAGAGGGCGTTGGTCGCTGCCGCAATGAGCTTGATATTGTCGGGGTCGCTCTCAAGGATAGACTTTATCTTGAGCCTGAGCAGCGCAATCTCGTCGTCTATGCCCTCGACATCCTGGGCCAGCTCGAAGTCCAGGCCCTCGGCTTCGTCCAGAGCTTTAAGGTAGAAGCTCTGCTTAGACTTGTTTCCCTTGCCCCCGGGGGTGCTTTTTCTTGTCCTTGCCGCCGGTCTTGTCATTCTCACTCCGCCTCGCTTTAATAGCTCCCAGGATCAGCACATGCGCTGCCAGCTCCCATTTCCGGGTTTCGATTGCCAGTCTCAAAAGCCTCATGTTTTAACTCCCGCGTGATTTGCGCAGGCGATATACTAGCACAAATGTTCTACTGCTGTCAAGAAGAAAATGTCGCTTATTACTGCGAGAGTGGGACATCCGGTCACCGAGCCATGAATTCGGGAGAGGCCGGGTGGGGCGCGGCTGGAATATTGACATTCTCAACGCTTATGGCGTATCCTGTGGACGAGGGCCTACATTCGTTTAGAAGGAGAAAGCTATGGAGAAAGCAAGACCGTCAAGCAGAGCCACAGGAGGGTATCTGGAAGCCCTTCTGCAGAGTTGCCCTGATGCAGTCATAGCGATCGATGCCAAGGGTATGATCACGTTTGTCAACAAGGCTACATTAGAGCTTATGGAATGCGAGATGCGAGACCTGGTAGGCAAGAGCATAGTTACAGTGTACGAAAACGAGAGAGGTGCCCGGGAAACAAATCGTAAACTCTATCTCAGCGGGGGCGTAATCCATCTTCATGAGTCCAAGGCCAGGACGAAGACCGGGAAGATAGTGCCTGTCCGCATCTCGGCGGCGCATCTCAAGGACAGCGCGGGCAACTATATGGGAGGCGTGGGCTTTTTTCAGGCGTACCGTCCCTGGACAGCGGCAGAAGTCGAAGCCCAGGATTATTGCCGTGGGCTGGAGGGCAAGCTTGCGGAATGGGAAGACCTGGGCGCTCCGGTATTCGAGCTTTGGCCGGGGCTGTCCATGGCTGTCGTGGTCGGTCCTCTGGACAGCCAGCGTTGTGACAAGTTGAAGAAGAGCCTTCTGGACCACATCAGAGCGAACAAGACACGTGCCGCCCTGCTTGACCTTTCAGCAGCTTTGGCGGAGGACAGCGCAGTGGCCGCTCAACTGGCCAAGATGATACGTATGATTCGACTGGTCGGCGCCCAGTGCGTGGTGGTGGGCATCGAATCCACCATGATGGCGGAAGCCCTGGAGCCTCTGGTGCCGGATATCTCATCGTTGAACACATTCTCCAGCTTGCAGGCCGGCCTGGAGGCTGCCCTGTCCGTCATCGGCGTTGAGGTCTGCGCGAAGGGCGAATCGGGCAAGGACCATGGATAAGGTCTGTGAGACTATTGATGAAGCTGTGGCCGACATACCTGACAGCGCTTCCATAGCGATATCAGGCTTTTTTACGGCTGGGACTCCTGTCCACCTCATTCGGGCACTGGCCCGGCAGGGAGCCAAGAACCTGACCCTGATATGCCAGCAGGTTGGGCCTGGCAACGAGGATTTAACCAAGCTGGTTCTGCAGGGCCAGGTGAAGAAGGCGATTTGCACCTATCCTTTCTACCGCTCCGTGACCAGGGGAGCGAACTCCGTTTTTGAACAAGCGGTGCGAGCCGGGAAGATAGAGCTGGAAGTGTACCCCATGGGCACCTTCATCGAGAAATTGAGGGCGGCAGCGGCCGGGCTTGCCGGTTTCTATACCCCCACAGGGGTGGGGACGGTGGTGGAGGCCGGGAAGGAGAAGCGGGTCTTCAACGGTCGCGAGTATTTGCTGGAGATGGCTTTCAAGCCAGACTATGCGCTGGTTTATGCCTGGAAGGGAGACCGTACAGGCAATCTGGTCTGCCGCAAGACCGCCCGGAACTATAGCCCTGAGATGGCAGCCGCCGCCAGGATAGCCATAGCCTCTGTGGAGGAGCTTGTGGAGCCGGGCGGGCTGGACCCTGACAAGGTCCATGTACCGGGTATCTATGTGCAGCGCGTAGTGAGGGTGGACAGGCAGAATTATATACCATCTATTGAATAAGCATCTGCAAACCAGTACTTAGTTGCGTAATTAAGTGATGCTCTGTGCGCCGTTCGTGGTGAGCCTGTCGAACCACCAGCGCGCCCTTCGACAAGCTCAGGGCGAACGGAATCTTATGTACGCTCGTTTTTGCAACTAAGTACTAGTGTCCTGTTCCGGAAATTAGTTGAATAATTGTGCAAAGCACTACTCAGACTGGATAGCCATTCCGAACTTGATTCGGAATCCAGGAATGTGGACGGACTGGATTCCGGCTTCCGCCGGAATGGGTGATTTTTGCTTGGAACACTGTGGACTTATTCAAGGAATTAATTAAGATACCACACTAGAAACGGGCATTGCTTTTGCTGCCTTCCCTTATATAAAGGAAGGACAGTCCGGAGCGACTGAGAGGGTGAGATAATGGCTGAGAAAACAGGGACGAAAAAATTCGAGGGGCTTTCCCGGGAGCTGATGGCTTTGAGAATAGCCAACGAGCTGGAAGACGGGACGTATGTCAACCTGGGCATCGGCATACCCACGCTGGTCTCTAACTGGATAGAGGGAAGGGATATAGTGCTGCAGTCGGAGATCGGCATGTTGAACACAGGCCCGCTGGCCGGGCCCGAGGATGTAGACCAGGACTGCATCAATGCCAGTTGCCAGCCCGTAACCGAGCTGCCCGGAGCCTGCTATTTCTCCAATTGCGAGTCCTTCGCCATGATACGCGGCGGCTATATGGATACAGCGGTGCTGGGCGCGCTGCAGGTCTCGGAGAAGGGTGATTTTGCCGGATGGAACAATCCCGAACGGGGTTTGCCCGAGCACATCGGCAACATCGGCGGCTCCATGGACCTGGCTGTGGGAGCCAAGAAGGTGATTATAGCCATGATGCATACCACCCCGGAGGGAGAACTGAAGATTGTTAAGAAATGCACCTACCCTCTCACCGCCGTGGGCGTGGTCAAGCTGATTGTAACCGACCTCGCTGTGATCGAGGTGACCCCGCAGGGTCTCCTGCTTAAAGAGATTGCCCCGGGCCTCAGCGCAGAGGATGTGCAATCGGTTACCGAGCCGAAACTTATCCTCAGCCCCGAATTAAAAGAGATGCAACTGTAGACAAGGCGATAGGGTTTAACGGCCCTTTTTAAACCCCGTTTATCCCCCGGCCTCCCGGCATCCGCCTGCGGCGGACTGCGCCTCTTTAACGAGGAGATATTCCCGTTCGTGGTGAGCCCTTCGACAATCCTTCGACAAGCTCAGGACTGGGCTCAGGACAGGCTTGTCGAACCATGAACGGGCCGTTC
>JBBIRL010000082.1:0-8387 GCA_037441825.1 Dehalococcoidia bacterium
CTCGATATTTCTGATTGCCACTGCCAGTAAAGCTCCGAAAAACCAGCCCAGCGAGCCATAGGAGGCGAAGCTGCCTACTGCCGCTCCAGCCTCATAGACATAGGCAATGAGAGCGGCTGAAGATACACCGAGGCTGAAGCCGATAACACCCCTGGCCGCCAGCAGCGTTAAAGTTGTCGGCGCGAAAATCTGGAGCAGATATGCCAGAGCCGATATAGCCACTCCGTAGCGTATGAATGTCATCCTGCCATGCATGTCCGACTGCCTGCCGAACAAAAAAGAGGACACGAAATAGGCCATCCCGTATGATGCCGCAATAAGACCCACTTCCAAATCCGAGGCTCCCAGGCTGCGGGCGCGGAGCGGCAGAAAGATACTGGAGGTCTCTATGGAAATGTTGAAGAGAAAGCTCACCAGTGCGAGTCGGAATGCCAGCGAGGTGTGTGGTATACGGCGAAGGTATTGCATTCGTAGCTAACTTTCTTCTTGTTTAACAATATACCATACTTTGAGACATATTTTTAGTAACCGCAGAGAGCAAAGGGAAAGCAGAGGGGAGACATTCCCGTGCATTTAACGCTTGGAACAGCCGGACAAAGCGCCTATTCCCAGCGGAACAAGCGCAGCGAGAGCAGAGAGGCCACTGCCATAATTCCCATGACAATCAAGAAGACGGTCCAGTTCCAGCCGAAGCCGAGCCAGGGGTCCTGAAGCAGCACGATGACATATCGAAGGGGTGTCGCATCACCGACACCACGCATGACCGCGGTCATCACCTCCCGCGGCGGACCAGCGCCTGCCAGCATCATCATCACTATGATGAGTATCAACCCCACACCCTGCGCTGCGCGCGTTGTAGGCAACACGGAGCCGAGCAGAATGCCCACAGCGACGAAGCTCAAAACACCGGGGACGAATGCTCCAAGGACAAGGGCCGGTGCCTGAGGCATCCTGGCATGGTAGGCCAATAGAGCCACGATTGTAAGCAGGATGCCGCCCACCGCAGCGACAACAAAGCTGACGATAACCTGTGAGCCGAAGATGGTCCAGAGAGGAATCGGGGAAGCGCGCAAGCGGCGCAGCACACCCCGCTCGCGGTACCCGGTGAGATGCACCGGCAGCCCCACGACGGCAATCGAGGCGATGACAAGACCGACGTACGCAGGAGCGTAATAGTTCATGGCCCCCACACCGCGATATACGTCCGAGTCAGGGGTATTGCCAAAGACTCCTCCCAGCACGAAAAGAAATATGAGAGGGAGGGCGAAGGTGAAGACCATGGTGATAGGCTCACGCACGAAGAGCTTAAGCTCCACCCAGGTCAGTTTCAATAGCATACTCATAATCTAATCTCAGTTCCTATCGCTGTGGCCGGTAATGGCCAGGAAGACATCCTCCAGCGTGGGCTGCTCCATACGGAGGTCCGAAGGCGTAATGCCGCGGCCAACAAGTGAAGCTGCTACCAGAGCCAGCACAGGGCCGCTTCCCTCCACCTCGACACGAGGCCCGTGCCTGGTCACGCTCCGCACTTGAGGTATCTGCTCAAGCCAGGATATGTCCACATGGTCGGTGGTAAAGATAACCCGAATCTGGTTTGCATGTGTGGTTATAAGTCCCTGGGGCGTATCGATTGCAGCAAGCTTGCCCTGGTCGACGATAGCCAGACGGTCACAGAGGTGCTCTGCTTCGTCCATGAAGTGGGTCACCAGCACCACGGTTGCGCCCCGCTCCCGAATGGCTCGAATCAAGTCCCAGGCCACGTGACGGGCTGCGGGGTCGAGCCCGGCGGTCATCTCGTCGAGAAATACGACTTTGGGGTTATTGACCAGAGCCAGCGCCACCAGGAGTCGCTGACGTTGACCTCCGGACAGGCTGGAGAATGAGGCATTACGCTTTTCGACCAGGCCCCATTGCCCCATCAGCTCACGCCAGTCCAAGCCGCGCGGGAGAAAGGAAGCGAAGAGGTCGAGTGCTTCCCAGACCTTGATACGGTCGGGAAGGGCTGACTCCTGGAGCTGGGAACCTATGAGCTGCCTCAGGGCTCGTCCTTCCGACTGCGGGTCGAGTCCGAGCACCCGAATGAGGCCTGAATCGGAGCGACGCAGGCCCTGTAAGCACTCAACAGTCGTGGTCTTCCCTGCTCCATTGGGGCCGAGAAGTCCGAAAATCTCTCCCTCGGCCACCCCGAAGGAGATGTCATTTACTGCGACAAGAGAGCCGTAGGTTTTTTTGAGGTGTTCGACCTCAATAACTGACTTCATCAGATATCCAGTGTTACGTCTTATCATTCAGTATATCATCACAGTTTACCCTGTCACAAGTATAAGAGGGAGCAGGAAGCAGTACTCAGCTTCGAGGGTGTTTAGAAACACAATTACCATTCCGTGCTTGACACGGAATCCAGAAAACCCAGCTTCAAAATTACGGTGAAGGTATCTGGATACCGACTTTCGTCGGTATGGTAGACTCATTGCTAAACGACCTCAGCTTCAAAAGTTGTATCGAAGCCTATTTATTGCTAAAATCATTAAATCCGCTTAGTTCTGAATATTTATGTAAATAGGCAGGAGATAATCAAGATGGCTGATGTAGAAGAGATGCGCCGCAGGTTCGATAACTCGCCCTACGCCCTCAATATGGGCATGAAGCTGGTGGAGCTATCCAAGGGGTACGCCAAGGTAAAGCTGGAGCTGAAAAAGGACTTCCTGAATTGGGAGAACTTGATTCACGGCGGCGTGATTGCCTCGGTACTCGACCAGGCCTTCGGCTGTTCTCTCAATACGCTGGACTATATCTATGTAGCCGTGCAATTGAACATCAACTATCTTACCGCTGCGCCTGTGGGGGAGACCATTTACGCCGAATCGAAGGTTATCTATGCAGGCAAGAAGCTGGGCGTATCGGAGATGACGGTCGCCGACTCCAAAGGAAAGACAATCGCCCGGGCGACGGGCACAACGGTCTCTCTGGGAGAAAGAAAGTAACGCTCTGATTTAGAGGTGACATAACATGATTGTGGAAATGAGCAAGGGTGCCTCAAGGCAACAGGTAGACCATGTGGTGGATAGGGCACATGCCCTCGGCTTCGAGGTCCAGTTGAATCTGGGTACTGAAAAGACAGTGGTGGCGATACTGGGCGGTGACACAGGCAAGACATCCACCGACATCTTCGCCGTACTGCCCGGTGTGGAGAGTGTGTCCCGCGTGATGAAGCCCTATAAGCTCGCCTCGCGGGAATTCCATCCGCAGGACACTATAGTGAATGTTAACGGGATCAAAATAGGAGGGCAAAGGCTGGTCATCATGGCCGGCCCCTGCGCTGTGGAGAGCGAGCACCAGCTCATGGAAACCGCCAAAGCAGTCCAGAGCCTCGGTGCTTCCATAGTCAGAGGTGGCGCTTACAAGCCCCGCACCTCCCCCTTCAGCTTCCAGGGCCTGGAGAAAAAAGCTTTGAAGATGCTGGCTACTGTGAAATCGGACCTCGGCATTCCTGTCATCACCGAGGTCGTTGATATTCAGAACATAGAGATTATAGCCAAGCACGCCGATATATTGCAGGTAGGCTCTCGCAATATGCAGAACTTCGCGCTTCTGAAAGAGCTGGCCAAGATGAGACACCCTATATTGCTAAAGAGAGGCTATGCCGCCACCATCAAAGAATGGCTCACCGCCGCAGATTATCTTCTGGCCGAGGGCAATCAACAGGTGATACTGTGTGAACGCGGCATAAGGACCTTCGAGGACAGCGTCCGCTTTTCTATGGACATCAGCTCAATCGCAGTCATCAAACGCTTCAGCCACCTTCCGGTAGTTGTGGACCCCAGCCACGCAGCAGGACATTTCGCCTACGTGCCCACCATAGCCAGGGCTGCCATAGCCGCGGGCGCGGACGGGCTTCTCGTAGAGGTGCATCTCAATCCAGAGGAGGCGCTGGTCGACGGCCTGCAATCCTTGAACATACCGAATTTCGAAAAGCTAATGGCTGAGTTGAAGCCTATTGCAAAGGCTATAGGCAGGAGTATTTAATAGAGGGCAGGCCAATGGCTGTTTCCAAAAAGATAAAGAAATACATGACCGAGGGCGGGTGGATTCGAAAGATGTTCGAGGAAGGAATCGCCCTCAAAAAGAAATACGGCGAAAAGAATGTCTTCGACCTTTCGCTAGGTAACCCCATAGTCGAGCCTCCCGACCAGTTTCGGCGCGAGCTGCGCGACTGGGCGAACAAACCCAGGCCGGGGATGCACAGGTATATGCCCAACGCCGGCTATCCCGAGACCCGCGCTGCCGTAGCAGCCCACCTTTCAGCGAAGACCGGTTTGTCTTTCACTGCTAACGAGATAGTGATGACCTGCGGCGCTGCCGGAGCGCTGAATACCGCGATGAAAGCCATCTCCGAGCCAGGGGATGAGATAATCATCTTCGCCCCCTATTTCTCCGAGTACATCTATTACGCAGACAACCATGGGGCTATCGCCAAAATAGTCCCTACCGATAGCAAGTTTATACCGGACCTTAAGGCTCTAGAGGAAAGCATTACGTCAAAGACGAAGGCCGTGCTGGTGAACTCGCCCAATAACCCCACGGGCGTGGTCTATAGCCACAAGACTCTGCAGGGCATCGGCAAGATACTGGAGAAAAAGGAAAAACAGTACGGCACCGAAATCTTTCTGCTCAGCGATGATGTTTACCGGAAGCTGGTTTACGATGGGGTAGAGTGCCCCTACCTGTTCCAGTATCATCCCAGAACCATCGTCACCACCTCTCACTCCAAAGACCTGGCACTGCCCGGGGAGCGTATCGGGTATATCGCCGTGAACCCACAATACGAAGGGCGAGAGGAGCTGATGAACGGGCTGGTGTTCTGCAACCGCGTGCTCGGCTTCGTGAATGCCCCTGCCCTGATGCAGCACATCGTGCAGAGCTTGCAGGATGCCTCAGTCGATATCGGGCAGTATGCTAAGAAGAGGGACTTTTTATATAACAACCTCACCAAGATAGGCTACTCGATAGTGAAGCCCCAGGGAGCATTCTACATGTTCCCCAAGTCACCCATTGAGGATGATGTGGCTTTTATCGGAGAGCTACAGAAGCACAACGTGCTGGCGGTACCGGGGCGGGGCTTCGGGGCTCCGGGGTATTTCCGCATCTCTTACTGCGTAGATGACTGGGTAATCGAAGGGTCGCTGAAGGGCTTCGAGGCAGCGGCGAAAGAGTTCGGGCTAGGCTAGGCCATCTGCTTAAAACCGTAGAGATATTTGCTCAGCGAATTCTTGCACTATCCTTATAAAGAGTGACTAATCTACCTTGGAACCTTTCCCAATTATGGGCACTAAGAAAGTTCTCTACAATCGTAATTTCCTCTTTCGACCTTAGACTCCCATGTCGAACGTAAATAATTCCCTTTGTTATGTCTGTTGGGAAGCGAATAGGATTGGTAAAGTGGTAGTCTCTGGTGATAAGAACCGCCTGCTTATGCAATATCAGAGCATAAACATCCTCATCTGACATCCTCTTTTCGGCCAACTCGGCAATGGAGATAACCTCATGCCCCTTTGTTCTCAATTTCTCCACAAGTCCGTAGCTGACATTCTCGTCTACCACTATTTTCATCTACAGAGCAGCCTTCTCAGTAGATAGATACGCCGCATATTCGAGGCAGGCTAAGATGTCTTCACGCTTAAGGCGAGGAAAGTTCTTCATTATAGTCTCATAATCATCACCAGCCGCCAGATGGCTCAGGACGACATGTACAGGGATACGAGTGCCCTTAATACAAGGCTCACCCCCGCAGATATTAGCGTCAGAAATAATTCTAGTGTTCTTCATCACACACCTCCCCACTTACTTCTACCATATTATAGCATTATGGAGCTACTTGTTCGCCATCTTAAAAGGGGGATTATCACCTATGATTTGAAAGAGAGGTATTTACCACACGAGTTAGATAGAGATTCATAAAAGCATCAAAATGGGGGAATGTCACCGCTATCATAGCGATTTTAGGACCTTTTCCGCTTTCTCGATGTCGTCAGCTTTAACCACCACCATTGATTTGCCTGCGGCAGCCTCAATGTAGAAATAGAGGTATTTGACGTTGAGCCCCGCCTTAGCCAGGGGATCGGCCACGGTCTTAAACAGCCCGCCGGGCCTGTCGGGAATCTCAGCGCTGAGTATCCAGTCCTGTCTGGTGGTGAAGCCAGCCTGCCTCAGAGTTTCTGCTCCCTTGGCGGCGTCGGACAAAATCATGCGCACTATGCCGAAATCGGCGGTATCGCTTATGGAAAGGGCACGGATATCAACCCCATTCTTTTCCAGGGCTTCGAGCATGGCTGTCAGCCGGCCGGGCTGGTTCTCAATAAAAACGGATACTTGCTTTATTCTCGCTACCATAACGCTCTCCTTTAAGCACTCAGGGTAATTCATGAATTGCCACTACAACTTCGATCACTTGGTGATGAGGCCTGAGTTGGGCAGCTCTTTGCGGTCCACCACCCTCTTGGCTTTGCCTTCGGTGCGGACAATAGTCCTGGGCTCCACAAGCTTGATGCGAGCTGAAATCCCCAGCACACTGTCCATCTCAACTCGGAGCTTCTTCTCCAGCTTCTCCATCTTCTGCATCTCATCGGAGAAGACCTCCTCGGAGACCTCAACCCATATTTCCAGGTCCTCTGTCGAGAATACATCGCGCCGGTCTATCACTATCAAGTAATGGGGTTCCACCCCCTCAACTTCGAGAAGCACGCTCTCTATCTGCGAAGGGAAGACATTCACACCCCTGACAACCAGCATGTCGTCGCTGCGTCCAGTGATTCTATTCATCCTGACCATAGTTCTCCCGCACTTGCAAGGCTCAATGTTGAGGCTGGTGATATCTTTAGTGCGGAACCTGATTACAGGTTGAGCTTCCTTGGTCAGGGTGGTTATCACCAACTCGCCTTCTTTACCATAGGGCAATGGCTCACCGGTCTTCGGGTCGATTATCTCTGCCAGGAAATGGTCCTCCCAGATATGCATGCCATTCTTATGCTCACACTCCACGGATACCCCCGGTCCGATGACCTCCGTCAAACCGTAGATATTGATAGCTGAGATACCGAGTTTGTCCTCTATCTCCTTCCTCATCTGCTCTGACCACGGCTCAGCTCCGTGTACGCCCAGGCGCAGCTTGGTCTCCTTCAGGTCAACCCCCATCTCTTTGGCAGTCTCGTTTAATATCAGGGCATAGGTTGGAGTGCACGTGATGACAGTGGTGCCTAGGTCCTGAAGAAGGATTATCTGACGCTTGGTGTTTCCGGCGCCAGTGGGAAGCACGGTAGCACCGAGGCGCTCGCATCCATAGTGAAACCCGAGTCCCCCCGTAAACAGGCCGTAGCCATAGGCGTTCTGCATCACATCTTGCTTCGTCATACCCGCCGAAGCCAGCGAGCGAGCCATCACCTCTGCCCACATATCAACGTCGCCCTCTGTATAGGGCGCTATTATCGGCTTGCCTGTGGTGCCGCTGGAGGAGTGAATTCGAACCACCTTCTCCAGAGGAACAGCCATTAATCCATAGGGATAGTTATCACGGAAGTCCAGCTTGCTGGTGAACGGGAGTCTCTTCAGGTCGGCAAGGGTTTTGATGTCGTCGGGAGCTACTCCTTTCTCCTTGAACATACGCCGATAGAAAGGAACCTTCTCGTAGACATCTTTAACCTTAGCCTGCAGGCGCTCGAGCTGGAGCTTCTCCAACTGCTTTCGCGGCATCTTCTCATGTTCAGGGTCACGAATCATTTCTTGACTCCCTTTGCTAGCCTCATCGCTTTGGCTTCCTCTACTCCTCTAGTAAAAGCTTTAAGGCTGGATTCTAAAAACTTAGGCGGCAATCTGCGGCGAATATTCTCTGTCCAGGCTTCAGATTTCAACTCAAGGAATTCGGACAGGAAACCCAGTATCGCCATATTGATTGCTCTGAGATTGCCTACCTCCTGAGCGATTCTGGGGGCCGGGATAAGATATATCTGCTCGGTATATTGCTTGAGGACCCCTTCAATTTCCTTCCAGGTCGGATAATGCATGTTACTGCCGATTATCGATATCGGGATCACAACCACATCGGCCACGATGACCGCTCCGCCAGGCTTCAAATACGGTGCCCAGCGCGCTGCCTCCAGTTGTTCGAAACCGACCAAGAAATCAGCTTCACCCCTTTTGACCATCGGTGAGAATACGTGTTCTCCCCAGCGGACATGGCTCACCACGCTACCGCCACGCTGCGCCATGCCCAGGGAATCGGTCTTTTTCACGTCGTAGCCGCTGTTCATGCCTATCTCAGACATGGCATCGCTAGCCAGGATTACGCCCTGGCCGCCGACACCCACCATGAGCACATTAACATCCTTCATTTC
>JBBIRL010000083.1:0-6057 GCA_037441825.1 Dehalococcoidia bacterium
GTGTCAAACCCTCTTTAAAAAGTGTTACCTATGTTTGAAAACAGTACAGAGGTATGAGGCTAAGGCAGATGTCTTCTTTGCACTCCCCTGTTGTGCTGTTATGGTTGACATATATGTCTTATCCTTCTTATAATCCTAGCCAAAACGTTTCTAGGGGCAACCGAACTAATATGAAAAATACTAAAAGAAACACATTGTTTAAGATTTGGGCCGCTCTTTTTGCCGCTGTGATAGTTCTCTATTTTCTCGCTACGACCATAGATTGGCTGGGCAAGCACCCTTGGGTGCTCGGTGGTATACTTTTCGTCATTGTCGTTCCTTTCACAATTATCTTCTGGTACTACTTGTTGAAACCACGAACCGGGAAGTAGTGGGGGAAAATAAAGTAGGGGCAGACCCATGTGCCTGCCCGAATTGATAAAAGGGGCGTCCGCCTAGGGCGAACGCCCCTACAATTAGTCGCCCGAAATCGGTTATCCCGCGATTGACTTGCCCAGCAGGAGTCTGGCAATAATCATCTTCTGAATCTGTGGGGGGCCATCTCCGAGCTGATAGCCCAGGACATCCCTCAGCCGCATCGAAATGGGATGTTCCGTGCTATAGCCCGGATGTCCAATTAGAACCAGCATGTCCTTGATACACTGCACTGAGACCTCCACGCTGAACCACTTGGCCATTGCTGATTCCATGGTGTGCATCTGGCCCTGGTCCTTGAGCCACAGGGTCCGGTAGCAGAGCATCCTTGCCGCCTCGACCATGGTATAGTGCTCGGCAATAGGGAAAGACACACCCTGATAGGAGGCTATAAGCTTGCCGAATGTCCTGCGCTGCTTGGACCATTCCATAGCATCATTCAGCGAGGCCTGGGCACGAGCCAGGCACTCCAGCGCCACGATAATGCGCAGCCAGTCCAGTGTGCCCATCAGCAGATAGAAACCCAGGCCCTCCTCGCCTATGCGGTTTCTCACAGGCACCTTTACATCGTCGAAGGTCACAAAACTGGGAAATAATCCTGCGTTTCCCATCCAGGGCAGGGGCCTTATAGTTATTCCAGGGAGGTCAGTGGGTATCCAGAGCAAGCTTACGCCCCGGAATCCGGCCTTGGGGTCGGTTTTGACGGATATCGTGACCACATTGGCTACAGTAGCGCCGGGTAGTGGGGTTTTCTCGCCATTGACAATGTAATAGTCTCCCTTCCGTTCGGCCCTGGTTACAATGCCAGCAGCATCAGAGCCGGCGGCAGACTCTGTGAAGCCGAAGGAGTGCCTTTTCTCACGGCTGATGAGAGGCGGGAACCACTCGTCCTGAATATCCTCAGGAAGTTGCGTGAGGAGAGCGCTGGTCGCCTGTATAGAACCCACAGGCTCCACAGTAGGGTCTACTTTGGCTACCTCCTCTACAATAATGCCCAGAGAAACATGGTCGATACGGTGTCCGCCGTATTTCTCCGGTATGTTGAGATGATTCCATCCCAGCTTTACTATCTGCTTGTCGATATGGTGTAAATTTTTATGAAGTTCCTCCGGCTCCATTTTCGAGCGCGCCAAAGCCCCGGGAGCAAGCTCCTTTTGAGCAAACCTTCTGATCTCCTCTCGCAGGGTCTCCTGTTCCGGAGTGAAGCCGAATCCCGACATTATGTGGTGCTCCTTTCTCAGTCATACCCGAACTACGAAGCTTCAAGGGCCAGTTCAAAGTATAGCATTCGAGTGTACATTAAGTCAAGTTAAACGGAGGTCGGTCAGCTTCAATAAGCATTCCGAGAACTAGGGGGTGTAGAGTCAGACCAATGTGTCTGCCCGAATCAAAGATAAACGGCAGATACAAAGGGGTTGAATAACTCATGTTAGACAGCAATAAATTGCAGTGTTATACTATCACAAACGGAGTCTAGGAGCGTATCTTGAGCCAGGGAAAACATCTCATCTTAGCCCTCGACCTCGGGGGCACAAACTTCCGCCTCGCTCTGGCGAATGGCAAAGGCGAACTCCTGAAACGCCATGCAGCCCCCGTCAAACCGGATGACCCTGAACAGACTATCGAGCGGATTAAGGATGCTATATCTGATTCGCTCTCGGGCATCAACCGCTCCACAGTGAGAGGCATGGGGGTAGCTATTGCCGGGCTGGTCACACAGGATACAGGGGTATTGCTCACATCACCCAATCTTCTCGCCTGGTATAACACCCCTATAAAAGCCATCTTTGAGCAAGAACTCCAGCTTCCGGTCTGTGTAGGTAACGACGCCACCCTTGCCGCCCTGGGTGAGTATAAATTCGGCGCCGGCAAGGGCTGCCACGACCTCATCTACATCACAGTCAGCACCGGGAACGGCGGAGGCGTGATCACAGGGGGCAAGCTGCTGCTTGGCACTTGCGGCTTCGCCGCAGAGGTAGGGCACATGACCATAGACCTGAACGGGCCGAGGTGCAACTGCGGCAATATAGGCTGCCTGGAGATGCTGGCCTCTGGGACCGCTATCGCACGCTTCGCTGTGGAAAGGCTCTCCCGAGGCGAAAAGAGTGCCATCACAGAACTCGCAGCCGGAGACTATAGCAAAATAACCGCTGAGATAGTAGAGAAGGCAGCAAAGTCCGGAGACGCTGTGGCTAAGGCTGTCATGGATACGGCAGGCACCAACCTGGGCGTGGGCGTGGTCAACCTGGTCCACATATTCAACCCCGAGCTTATCATTATCGGGGGCGGCGTCTCCAAAGCTGGAGACCTTATCTTCGAACCGGTACGCCGTGTCGTCGCCAAGAGGGTGATGCGCGATATCTCAGTGCGTATTACTGTCCCCGCCCTGGGCGACAATCCGGGCCTCCTCGGAGCTGTGGCGCTGGTGCTGGAGAATACCTAGATTAAATGGCGAACGGGTCCTCCCAGAATTTCATCTCGTCCAATGCCTCCTCTGCGGCCTCGCTGAGCGCATCATCTGCGCTGTCCAGGCACTCTTCGAGAGCCTGTTTCGCTTCTCCGCCTCCAATTCGTCCCAGTGCCTCAACAGCAGAGGTTTGAACCTGAGCATCGCCATCACGGGTGAGCTCGATGAGCTTGGGAACAGCCTCCTCCGCCTCAAGCTCCGCACAAGCCCTGGCCGCTTCAAACCTCAGTTGAGGGTAGGGGCTGCTGAGTTCCTGCAAAAGCAGGGATAACCAATCAGAATTGCAGGTCCGCCCCATGGCGCACAAAGCGCTGGCGCGAAATTCCAGGTCGTCGCTCTGGTACGCCTGCCGGATCATATCCCCAACCTGGGGCTTGCTCATCATGCTTATCGCTTCCAGAGCCCTGCGGCGCACGTCTATCTGCTCCTTTTTATTATTGAAGGCAGTGAGCAAGGCCTTTTGCACTTTATCTGCGTCCTTCGCTGGCAGCTCCCCGAATTCGGCAAGCATAGCGAATGTACCTAGAGCAGCGGCAGCAGCAGCACGCACCGAACCTTCCAAATCACCCAAGAGCAAGCCTATCAAGGGGTCAAGCAGAGAGCGTTCTTCGCATTCGGAGAGCCCCTCAATAGCCTTTACCTTCACCTCACTATCAGCATCAGCAAGACAGAGACGGAATATTTCATTGTAGTCCAACTCGAAATTATCCTCAGCTAGCTCCACCAGCATTTCCACAATCTGCCTGCGCCGCGCCACATCGATTACAGGCCATACACTCCCGAAGACTCCCATCTCCTCTCGCGAGAGGTCTGATAAATTGACCAGCTTCGAGACAACCAGGGGCTTCCCTGTATCGCGCAGGTCTTTCAAATAGTTTTCCAAAGGTGACGACATAATCTCCCTGACCCCTAAATGACGTGGTGGCCGCGCATCTACTTCTTCGTTGATACTGCCAAATCAGGACAACAGATATGCGGGGTTAGCACTACCCCACCCACCCATCTCGCTTTGTTTCCTACAGCCTTGACCTCTTTCAATGCCTCGTAGATATTGCCCGTGACCATAGTGTCCTTCACCCGCCCCACCAGCTTCCCATTCTGCACCCTGTAGCCTAGCAGCACATTGCCGCTGAAATCCCCGCCCAGCACATTGCCCATGGAAGCGCCCATGAGTTCCTCAACCACCAGCCCGTCCTTGATATCAGCAAGCATGTCCTCAAAGCCGGCGTCTCCTCCCTCAATGACAATGGCGCTCAGCGAAGGACTGGGCAGGCTGGCCAGGCTCCTTGAAGCACTGCCCGTGCTCTGGGTGCCCGCCAGGGCAGCGGTCTGCAGGTCGTAGAGAAAATTCGCCACTATCCCCTTGGCAATAAGCGGAGTGCGCTGGCTGGGCACTCCCTCATCGTCGCAGAATCTGCTCCCGGGACGATACTCTATCATGGGGTCATCCCGGATGGAGAGCCTTTTATCGAAGACCTGCTCGCCTTTTCTATGGCCCAGCGGCGAAGCGCCCTGCAAGACGGTCTTGCCGTTGACCGCCATCGCTAGAGGCATGAGCAGCGTGCTGGCGACACCTAGCGGGGTGAAAATCACCGGCAGCTTACCCTCCACCGAGGGAGCGGTATCTTTGGCCCGCTCCAGTTGCTCCAAGGTGTTATGGGACACCGTTTTATGGTCGGAGATGGGACGACACGAGCTTTCGCTGTCCCCGACGAAGAGCATGTCCGTGCCCCTGATCAGAACGCCCTCGACGCTGAGACTAAACACGCTCTTTTTGTAGGTCGCCTTCCCACCCCTGGAGTTCAGAATCTCCACAGAGATAGTGTTCTTGGACACGCCGCCCTGGCAGACCAGCTCAGGTGTATGCGCCCTTACCTTATCGATGAGCGACTGCCCCAACTCGACCATCTGCTCCTCTGTGACTTTCTCCACTTGGGGGTCATAGACATCCATCCTGGAATAGCGCTCAAGCGAGGGTAACTGGAACTTGGCCTCAGCGCCGAAGGGGGCCATTTCCAGCGCCATAGCCACCAGCTCTTTCATGCCATCCACCTTGTTGCTGGCGGAGAAGCCTATCCTGCCCCCCTTAATCAGGCGCAGCGCCCTGCCCGAGGTCTCGCGGGTCACCACCTGCTTCAAGCGGTTGGCTTCAAAAACAGCGTCGGTCTCGCTGCGCGAGACCGCAAAGACCTCCGCCTCCTCAGCCACCTTACTCGCCTGTTTTAATAGATCTTCCATAAACTTACCCCTCCCAGCTAGCAACACAAGAGCTATAGTTAATTATCTCATTAGCTTCTTGAATTCATCTATGGTTAAATTCGCGTCTTTCAAGATGCTACTTAAGACTTTAGGATGAATGATTTTCTTAGGATGAAATGGAATAGTTACTCTTTTCCCTTCTTGATTTTTGTAAATCTTGTGGCTCCCGCTCTGCCGGGCAAGGGTAAACCCAGCCTTTTCCAATGCCCCGATTGCCTCGGAAGCGGTTACCCTGGGGAGCTTCTCCGTCATACTGCCACTTCCAGCGATGTCAGGCTGACAGATTCAGGTTGGGTAATCTCCTCACCGCTCTCCAACCTATCCTCCAAATGAAGCCGTATGGCGTCTTTTATATTTTTTAGAGCCTCCTCATAAGTATCGCCCTGCGTATAACATCCCTGAAGCTCAGGGCAAAAAGCGAAATACCCATCACCGTTCTTCTCAATTATCACTGAAAACCGATAAACCCTCATAGTCCCTCCTCCAATTCACCTCAATACCTTGAGAATATATCACTCACCCATCATAACACGGATACCATAGGTACGGTCAATAAAGAAGTAAAAGGATTTTTACTCGCTCAAAACCCTTCGCCTGCTATGAACTTGCAGTAATCGTAGCTGATGGGCCCCTTCCTGGTCGTCTCACAGGGGAACTCGGTGCATTCGAAGCATAACCGTACACCCTTCTTGAAGGCACAGGTAGCTATAGCGCAAAACTTGTTCTCTTTCGGGGTACACCCTTTCGCCCCGTTGGGGCACTTCCCCTTTACCATCATAGGACACTTTTCACAGGCAATCCCACAGACACCTATCTTCATTTCACACCCCTATACTCAATCACCCGTATCTCTCCTCTTTCCAGAGGTCGCCGCGATTGTGATAGCCGCGGGACTCCCAGAACCCTTTCCTGTCCTT
>JBBIRL010000083.1:6067-8322 GCA_037441825.1 Dehalococcoidia bacterium
CTTCCATCGTCGCGGCGCTCGGCATCGGGATCTCGCTCGGGCTCCTCGGGGGCGGCGGGTCGATCCTCACGGTGCCGGCGCTCGTCTACCTGGCCGGCCTGCCGGCCCTCGAGGCCACCGCCACCTCGCTCGTGGTGGTGGGCACGACGAGCCTCAGCGGATAGCCATGCTCCGGCGTCAGTGCCTCGCCATCGTGCTTGACAGCGAACAGGACGTCGGTCTCTACGAAATCATCCAGAGCTAGGTTGGTGGTGAAACCGCCTGCCGAATGCACTATAATGAATTTAGCTTCAGGGAGTATCCTGACCAACTCCTTTATTACCTGAGTGCTCACCCCTTCCCAGGTGTTATCCAGCTTCGACCAGCCGGTGACGCAGTGGACGTCCGAGAGCACCGTCACCCTGGGCAGAGCCAGGAATTCCTCATAGCTGAGCTTGCGCTCCTGCTCCACCAGGCCCCAAATTCTGAACGTCCATTTGGACGCATCTATCTTGGGCACTCCCCCGTGTTGAAGCACAGGGAATTTCTCCGTAGCTCTTTGCCCCGGAGGTACCCGGTTCTTCCTCTCAATATCAGGGCTCCTGATTATCTTTTCCTCTTTCATAATTCCACCACCTCAACCTTACTTTTCAACCTACTAAGGCCCCCTATACCCGCTATTCTAATTACCAGTCACCACTAGCGCAAATTCTACCCTCTCCCCCTTTGTAACGACCACACCGCCAGGCTCAGGAATGCCACTGCAAATCCGAACAGAGCAACCAGGTCAACCCAGATGCCACCTGCCCCCCACCCCCGCAGCATCACTGAGCGCGTGGCATCCACGGCGTAGCTCGGCGGAATGGCATAGGACAGCGGCCTCAGCCACGAAGGTATTGCCTCCACAGGCCAGAAAATCCCCGCCAGCAGGAACGTGGGCAGCACTATAAGTGGGAAGAACTGTATCGCCTGTGCCTCCCTCTTCGCCAGGCTGGAAAGCAATATACCCAGGCTCAGGCTCACTATCGCCAGCAGCGCTATGACCAGGAAAGCAAGCGCTATGTGCCCCACTATCATTATGTTAAATACTGCGACGCCTATGACGAGCAACAGTATGCTCTGCAGCATGCCTATTATGCTGAAGGCGATGGCGTACCCTATCACGATCTCGCTCGCCCGCAGAGGCGTGGCCTGCAACCTCTCCAGGTTGCCCGAGGTACGTTCCCCCACGAAGGATATCAGGGTGAGCAATGTGGTGAGCAGGAATACCACGAACGCCATGATGCCCGGCACGAAGAAGTCCATGAACTTGGCCCCCTTGCCATAGATGGCATTGTCTGCATTCACGGTGACCGGAGCCGCATTCCCGGTTTCGCTCATCGTCTTCAGTACAGCATCGCTCACAGCCTTGGATACCGCATTCGCCACGTTCACGTTGCTCTTGTCCAGCCTCACCTGTATCGAGGTGCTGATGGTCGAGGACGGATTCTGAATCCTGCTGTATATATCCTTTGTGAAGTTCTGGGGAAAGATGATTACCCCGTATGCCCCGCCTTTTTCCACACGCTGGACGCCTTCCTCGTCGCTGTTAGCATAGTCCACCTTCAGCACATTAGTGTCGAAGTTCGAAATAATTTTCTGGGAAATGGATACTGGTACGGGAGAAAGCGGTATCGGGTATCCCTCATCATGGTTGACCACAACCACATGCACGTCCTCAACATCGCCGCTGAATGCTACTCCGAAAACGCACATGGCGAGAATAGGCGCTATAAACATCAGTGCCACAGTGCGCCTGTCGTTCCTCAAGCCCCGGAAAATCCGCTTGGTTACGCTAAAAGCCCTGCGAATATTCACGCTTCCACCTCCTGTCTGGAAAGTGCCAGAAATGCCTCTTCGAGGCTTGCGGTATTAGTCTGACGTGTTATCTCGCCCGGCGCACCCTCCGCGATGAGCTTGCCCAGCCTCAACAGCCCTATCCTGTCGCAGTGCTGCGCCTCGTCCATGTAGTGCGTGGTCAGCACAATAGTTATGCCATTCCTCTTCAGCTCATTGAAGTACTCCCAGAACGATGCCCTCAGCTCGGGGTCCACGCCCACCGTAGGCTCATCTAGGAACAGCAGCCTCGGCTCGTGGATCATGCTGCATGCCAGCGACACCCTGTGCTTCATGCCGCCGCTCAGATTCGATACCGGCTCGTTCCTCCACTTCTCCAGCGCGATGAACTGTAGCAGCGCCTTCTCTCTCTCCGCGATTCTGCTTCTGGACATGCCGTA
>JBBIRL010000084.1:0-4021 GCA_037441825.1 Dehalococcoidia bacterium
CCTTCTGGGGCAATTCAGGATCAGCAAGGAGAGGCCTGCCCATGGCTATCAGGTCCGCTTTCCCGTCTTTCAGAACCTTTTCCGCAAGCATGGGGTTCCCCAACTTTCCTGCGACGATGATTGGTATCTTGACGGCCTTCTTTATCTCCTGCGCCAGAGGCACATTGCATCCCTCAGACATGCCCATAGTGGGGAAAATCCTGCTGAACCAGGGAGGCGATTCGTAGATGCCAGCCGACACATTTATAGCATCCACTCCAACAGCTTCCAATCTCCGGGCAATAAGCTTGTTATCCTCAAGGGTGAGACCACCTTCTACATATTCATCCGCGCTGAGTCTGAAGATGATAGGAAAATCGGGCCCCGCCACCATGCGTATCCCCTCTATTATCCTCAGGGGGAATCTCATCCTGCCCTCGAAATCCCTGCCGTACTCGTCTTCGCGCTTGTTGGAGTAGGGAGACATAAACTGAGTGATTAAATACCCGTGGCCACCTTGAATCTCTACAGCATCGAAACCCGCCGCTTTGGTGATGGTGGCGCCCATGATGAATTTACCTATGAGTACCTCGATCTCCTCTATTGTCAGAGCATGGGGCATCTCCGCCCCCGTGGGCAGGCAGGGAATCTCTGAAGGAGCCACTAACTGTTGCCCTTCGGCGCTGGTCAACGATGACCCCTGCCTTCCTGGATGCTGTAGCTGAGTGGCGATCTTAGCGCCATACAGATGGACTGCCTCTGCCAGGTCATGCAGTCCCTGGACAAATTTCCATTCGTCCGCTCTTATGGGGTTGGTTCCGGCCTTGCCCACCGGCCAGTCTATGCAGGTGTTTTCGATTATTATCAGGGCCACTCCGCCCTTAGCTCTCTCCGCGTAGTAGTCTATCATTCGGTCGCTCACGGCGCCCCATTCGGTGCCGAACTTTGTGTTCAGGGCCGGCATTACCATTCTGTTCTTGAGCTCCAGCTTGCCTATCTTGATAGGTTCAAACAGTCTTGTTAGCTTAGCCATCGCTGCTACCTCCTGTGCTAATCCACCATTATTTGCCCGCCGTTCACGTGAATGGTCTGGCCGGTTATATAACGGGCGGCATCGGTGACCAGGAATAATACCACATCAGCTATATCTTCCGGCTCCGCCATCCTGCCCAGAGGCACGCTGTTCTCATAATACATTTTCGCCCCTTCCCATAAGCCCTCGTGCATCGGCGTGTTAGTGATGCCAGGGGCAACAGCGTTGACGTTTATACCGCAGGGAGCCAGTTCCATGGCCAGCGTCCTGGTGAAAGCCTGGACTGCCGCTTTCGATGCACAATAGTCAGCGCCACCACCCGAAAGATTACATGCCGAGCCTCTGGAAGACAAAGACGAGCCTACATTCACAATCTTCCCGCTTTTGCGCTCAATCATGTGCCTGGCTACAGCCTGGGAACACAGGAAAACACCCTTGAGATTTATATCAAGCGTCCTTTCCAGCTCTTCCTCTTTCATATCCATGACCATGCATCTGCTCATAATGCCGGCGTTGTTTACCAGGATGTCTATCTTGCCGAACTTCTCGATGGTTCGCCTGACCATTTGGTCAACACTCTTACTATCGGATACATCGGTCTTTACAGCAATGGCTTTGCCACCTGCGGATTCGATTTCACGGACTACCTTTTGGGCGCTCTTCAAGTCCATGTCTGCGATGACCACGCTCGCCCCGAAACCAGCCAGGTCTGAAGCTATAGCCCGACCTATTCCCCGGCCTGCTCCGGTTACTATCGCCACCTTGCCTTTTATATCGAATATCTGGGACAACTTCCTGATTTTCATCCAACCCTCCTGAAATCTGCAAATATTTTGGGACACACTCTGCCTCAGAAAATCAGCAACCTGTTCAGCAGAGCAATCTGTCATGCTGATTGCAATCAGCACCACGACGCATGAAAATACTCTTCTTCAGGGTAGCCTGGAGCACCCGCTCCAGGCCCAGAACCTAGTCGGAGCAGGTGCTCCGACCTACCCATAGCCAAGCACGAGCAGCAAGAAATCTATCTTCGTGATAAATATGTGGTAATCAGTTAGTTGCGGGCCGCTGAGATTTCGGCTGGTAATTTCTTACACGGTTTGCAAGGATTTGTCAAATGGATTCGAGCAGTCACACGGAATATGTACGAGTAAGGTGATTGAGGAGGAGGATGCACCGTACCTCTACTTTTTTATGACGTGAACCCCTGTGGCTTTGAAGGAAGCGTAGATGCGGTCTCCGGTTTGCAGGTTCATTTCTTCTGCCGACTTTTTGGTTATCAGGGCAAAAAGGATTACGGCTAATTGGCTTAATAAGTTCGCGTGTTTTGGGGACAGAACAACCCGCATCAGGCGGCACGAAAAGGTAAGACTATATATCCTCTTAGTGTCAGCCTGACGCAGGTTTTGGCTCTATTGTTATATAACCTCGGTGTTTCAGCTACATTTTCACCACCAAATTCTTAAGCGATGCCGGCAAATTATCCGGGTTATCGCATTTAGGCGGGGACATAAGGGGTTGGCCATTCTGTACCTCAAGAATCTGCTTTCCTGCATCAGAAAGCAGGAATTCCACAAATTTAACTGCCAGGTCCGAGTCAGGTGCATTTTTCAAGATAGTCATTCCATATACTACAGCCTGACCTATCTGAGGCGAGTATTGCCCGGGCGCTGTCTGGATTCCGACAGATGCTTTGCTGTAGAAATCCGTATATGTCACGCCAGAGTTACCTATATTACCTACTTGAGACAGGTTAATGGCATCATTCAGCTTGATGTAACTCAAGCCTTGCTGCTCTGCTACGGATAAATACTCGAAAGCATAGTCCAGGTCTCCAGATTGAAGAAGCGCTATAAGGTCGACAGATTTTGACCTGACTATCTGATTGCCCTCGCTGGTCCTGCCCCTCTCCTGGTCGGTGCCCGGAATACAAGCGGCATACAGTCCCTTGGCATTGGGATCGGGAGTGTTGCCAAAGATAGTGGCATTGTCATAGTAGAATTTTTGGGCGAGTTGGAAAACCATCAGAGTCCTATAGCCACATGGGTCGGCATCCGGGTCCGAGTGGCCCCAGGTTACTTTCTCATTTCTAAGGACGTCATACCACGTCCTGTTGCCGTTCTTAATTGCATCCGCAAACGGAGCCCCTTGACGATAGCAGAGCACCATCTGATTATTAGCGAATACCATGTCCCAATCGGCATAGCCAGGCTTGTAGAGCCTGCTCGGTATCAGGGTATAATCCGCCGACATGATTATGTCGGGTGGAGCCTCGCCAGCCTGCTCTCTGGCAATTGCCTGAGTTATCAGGGCATTGCTACCCCCCGACTGCAGTAGGACTTGAACCTTCGGGTACTTTGCTTCAAACGCTGTCTTCAACTGAGCCATGGGAACAGCCAGACTACCGGCATGATAGATAGTCAGAGTCCCAGACTCCGGGGTTACAGACGGTGAGGTTGCAGGCGCTTGCTTGCTGCAGCCGGACATCAAAGCCAAAGCAAGTATTAATGCCACAGCGAGCGGGAGTAACGCAATTTTGGATATTCTGTTCTTCACTTTTGCCTCCTATCAGACCTTAGGTAATCAGAAAACATGTATCGCAGAAGCCTTGAACGTGATCCAGACTCTCACCCCCTTTCTTAATTCTAATTCTGCAAAAGACTGCCTCGTGACCATGCAAGTGAAATTCGGAGGCACGCTTACAGTTACATACAAGACCGAACTTCTATCAACAATGTCCGTTATCACACCTTCGAAGGAATTTCTTGCCGATGAACGGAGAGGCTCTATGGAAATTAGAATATCCTCGGGTCTTATGGAACAATGTGCCATCCCATCGGCCTGTGCTACAGCTATAAGCTTCGTACCACCGACATCTAGCACAACCTCACCATCTCTCGCATCTACGGCTTCGCCGGAGAATACATTTCGGGCCAGGGCAAAATTAGCTACGAATTCTGAGTTGGGTCGTCGTAGTATATCCTCTACGGTGCCTACCTGGGCTATCCG
>JBBIRL010000084.1:4031-7197 GCA_037441825.1 Dehalococcoidia bacterium
CTCATTTATTATGGCGACGCGTTCGCCCAGTGCTACGGCTTCTTCAAAGTCGTGTGTTACATGGATAATTGTTACCTTGAGACGGCGGTGTATCTCAGCGAGCTCGTGTTGTATCCTTTCCCTGGTTTCCTTGTCGAGGGCGCTTAAAGGTTCATCAAGCAGCAAAACGCTGGGCTGTGTCACTAAGGCACGGGCCAGTGCCGATTTCTGCTTCTCACCGCCACTTAAGGTGGTTGGATCCCTGTGAAGCAAGTGTGTAATGCCTAGAATTTCGACGATACTGTTAACCTTGCTCTTTATCTGTTTCCTGGGACATTTCATCGATTTCAGCCCAAAGGCAATATTTTCTTCAACAGACAAATGTGGGAAAAGCGCCTGATCCTGATATACGATTCCAATGCCACGCTTCTCCGGCTTGAAATTGGTAATCTCTTTGCCATTAACGAAGATGCGTCCTTGTAAAACTGGATGCAGTCCAGCGATAGCCTCAAGAAGCACTGTCTTACCCGCTCCGGAAGGCCCGAGAATGATGAAGAATTCACCTGAATCGATATGCAAATCTATGTCCTGCAGCAAAAAACCCCCCACATACACTTTCAAGCCCCTTACGTCAATCATGCTTTCTTACCACTCAGAGCAAGTGTCCTGAGGACGACAAAAACGACAATCGATATCAACATCACCAGCACCGTTATCGGCAGAGCATATTTTAGCCCGAAATCATAGCGGGAATAGACAAGCACCGGTGACACCTCAGGATATTCACCGAAAAAGGGTACGTGATAGGCTATAATTAGAATGGCTCCAAACTCACTTATAGCCCGGGCCCACATCAGCACCGATCCGGAGAATATGCTCCGCCATGCCAGGGGCAGTGTCACTCGGAAAAACACCCGCCAGGGAGAAGCGCCCAGTGTCCGTCCTACCTTCTCTAGCCTGACATCAACCGCTTTGAAACCATCGCGCGCAGAGTCGATCAGGAAAGGTATACTCACGAACATCATAGCGATTACCACCCCTGCGAATGAGTCCACAAAGGTTATGCCTAAATGACCAAAAAGCTTGCCTAAAAAGAACTGTTTGCCGAATACGAAGATAAGCGCGACTCCCACTGCAGAATGGGGAATAACGATAGGGACATCTATAATTGCCTCAAATAGTCTTCTCCCCGGAAAATCGTGTCTGGCTAGCAGGTATGCCAGAGGTACGCCAAAAAGCAGACCTAACAGCGTCGCCATCAGCCCGGCACAGATGGTGACCAAGATAGACCAGTAGACATCGCTTTCCCTGAGTGTGTCCCACAGCGTCGTCGGCGAGGAGGAGGTTATAGTCTTTATTACCGGCCAGGCTATGAACAGCACAATAAGCAAAGCGAGTATAACAAATACGAGTTTCAGGCTGTCCGCTCTCGCCACATATCGATTTCTAATCACGTTTTCCCTCCAACGAATCTCCAAATTGAATGATATCAAATCAGAGCTTAGTAGCTAGATATGCGAGAAAAGCCACCAGATGCCTCGGATATGCTGAAGCTTAAATTACAAAATAAAAAGCGCCTCGAAAGGAGGCGCTATGCAAGACACAGACGTCAGCATCAGCAAGCTCTCCTTTCCAAAAGGGAGGCATCGCCGTTTCCCGCGATACCCTATCGTCCACCTGCCCTGTCCCGGCTCATCGGGATTTAGGCACAGCAGATCGGAGAGTGTATTAACTTCTGACAGAGTATATCACAGCATAAAGCCTGGGTGCAAGTCGGATTGCAAGGCCTGCCACTACCAGTTACCGCTGTCGGAGGCCAGTACTCAAAGAAGACTTCTTTTCGTACCAGACCTGAATCATGGAGGGCTAAAACATCTTTGAGTGGTTGAGCCAGTTCTAATTTGACCAAGAATGCTGCTTAAGCCCACAGCCACCCAAATCATAAAATCATATATCAGGTACTATCGCCCCCAGCTCTTCATCTGTTCTAGCCCGAAGAATACGCTCAATCACCTTAAGAGCATCCTTGCATATTCTTTGTCCATCTTTAGAAGGAATTTCAGCCATCAGTGTAACTGGAAGGGTCGCCACGGCTACTACCATCATATATTTCTTTTTACAGCCCATAAACGAAGGACAACCGTTACATTGATTAGCCGGATTCACCAATTGCCGAAGAATGCATACTTCAGTATTATCCAAGACGGTCTCCCCGTGTTTTACGAGAAATCTCTCTACTTCCTCTTCAAGTCTCTCCCCAGTATACATGCCCATACTTAAAATCTCGTCTTTTAGCACCTTTATACCCTCTCACAATTGATGTCTTTATTTAAACTCAGCACCAATCGGTATTATCCTCGCTGTGCTGCTGATGAGGCGAAGTTATTGGTTGCCAGGATTATAGATTTGGCAATGAACTGACATCCAGAACCGCTGTTGTCAGTTCATTGCCAGCGTTACCTCCGTGTTACTTCAGCCATATGCTAACTACTTCTGTGCCAGGCATTGTAAAGCCATCTTGCGACCTTCAGGAGTACCCCAGAAATAGCTTACGGTACCCTGCAAAACAGCGGCCGTACCTTCAGGGATAGGGTACTGTCGGGCGCTTTCCTTGCCTCCAGTGAGGTCGGTGATAATCGGCTTGATATGGCAATAGCCCTTAAGTCCAAACTCTCCGTTTACTCGCCCGACGCCGCTATCTTTGCATCCACCGAACGGCGCCTCTGCTATACCGTAGGTGGAGGTAAAATGATTTATGGTCACACTGCCAGCTTCTATGCGTTTAGCGATCTCGAGAGCCTTTTGCTCGTTTTTAGACCAGACATTGGCAGCAAGCCCATAGTGCGTGTCGTTGGCCAGACGTATGGCTTCCTCTTCGTCACGAACACGCATTATAGGCATGACAGGGCCGAAGGTCTCTTCACACATTACAAGCATATCATGGTTCACATTGGTGATAACCGTGGGTTCGTAGTAGAGACCTTTCAGGTTAGGATTGCGACGTCCACCCACGAGCACTTTGGCACCTTTCGCAATTGCATCTGCTACGGCCTTCTCAATAGTTTCCAACTGCTGGGGCGTGAATATGGCTCCCACATCGAACTCGCCGTCTGACCCTTGCCTCAGCATTGAGACACGCTCCACTACCTTTTGGATGAACTTGTCTGCTACGGCTTCTACAACGTAT
>JBBIRL010000084.1:7207-8311 GCA_037441825.1 Dehalococcoidia bacterium
ATGCCAACACGATTACGCATTATGTGCCTGAGAAGACGCCCAGGATCAAGGAGTGCATCGAGGCCATGAGGCAGGGTTTCCCAGGCGCCGAGATTGGCGCAAAACCTGTTTCAATAGTCTGCGCCATCGGCAGCAACATCCAAATCGGCATCGGCACAAACTATCATGGGGTCCTTGCCACCCAACTCCAGAGTGTAAGGTATGAGTTGCCTGGCACAGGCAATAGCGATCTTGCGGCCCACGTCGACACTACCGGTGAAGGAGATCTTGTTTACTCCAGCTTCGATTAGAGCTTCCCCTGTACTGCTATCACCCAGCAGTATAGTGAGCACTCCTTCCGGTAACCCGGCCTCCTCAAACAAGTCGCCAACAAGCTTGCCGGAGAATGGAGTGGCAGAGGATGGCTTAAGCAGAACCGTGTTCCCAGCCATTAATGCCTCGACAGTGGGAACAAGGGATAAAACAAAAGGCCCGTTCCAGGGGCTTATTATGCCGATGACCCCCAGAGGTTGGTAAACAATACGTAACTGAAATATCATAGATACTGGTCCGTGCAATGGCTTGGTTTCGGTGCGCAGAATCCTGGCCGTTTTCTTGGCATAGTAATGAAGCGCATCGCAGCAACACATGATGTCCATCATGAGAACATCATTTACAGGCTTGGGCGTCTCGCGTTGAATAGTTGCCACAAATTCGTCCTGGCGCTTGACCAGTATGTCGCGAGCCTTCAATATATATTTGCCGCGCTGCTGGAAAGAGAGAGCACCCCATGCTTGCTGGGCTTTGCGGGCTTTCTCGACAGCAGTGCGCACGTCTTCTCTGGTTAGCACTTCTATCTCGCCAATAGGCTCAAGGTTGGCAGGACTGATAATATTCAGTCGTCTCCGTCCACCTTTAGGATTTTTCACAGGTGTTGCTATGGCCATATTATTTACTCCTTTCACTTGGTTTTCTTATGAACGATCGAGTTTGGTCCCTTGTCTTTAATCCTCCTTTCGAGCGGACCTATCTTCGCCTTTGACTCCAATAATTCCTCCAGTTTGGGGATACACTAGTACCTAATTGCGCAAGAAAGCGTAATAAACGAGATTCTTCGCTGACGCT
>JBBIRL010000085.1:0-8221 GCA_037441825.1 Dehalococcoidia bacterium
CAAACCTTCTTCAAACCGCTTCGCTGCTATTGCAAGGTGCACTCTGGCAACCACGCAGCAATATTAGAAATGTGTTATCATAATAGACAGGAGGCTTTTGCGAAAGCTTGATTCTACTGGCTCTCGCAAATTTTTTTGTTGAAAAAGAGAAAGTCTAGAGCGATGCCCGATCAGGCGCTTCGGCACCTGAAGGTTATTGAACTTTGCTCCCTTGTAACCGGCCCCTATTGCACCAAGCTGCTGGCTGATTTCGGGGCCGAGGTAATCAAGATTGAGCCCCCTGTCATCGGCGATTGCGCCAGAAGACGAGGTCCCTTCCTGCATGATATGCCGGACCCCGAGCTGAGCGGGCTTTTTTTACACTTGAACACCAACAAGTTCAGTATCACCCTGGATGTGACGACGAGAACGGGGAAAGATATCTTAAAAGAACTGATAAAACAGGCGAACATTTTTATTGAAGATAACCCTCCCCGGGTGATGCAGAAGCAAGAATTGACCTACAGCGACCTCGAGAGGTTGAACCCACGGCTCGTAATGACGTCGATCACTCCTTTCGGGCAGACAGGGCCTTATAGCGACTACAAAGCTTATGAACTTAATTCCCATCACGCCGGTGGGGAAGGCTACCTTCTACCTATTCATTCCGACGACCCTGACCGAGAACCGGTCAAGCCGGGAGGCATTGCTGGGGATTGCGTATGCGGTCTCAGTGCCGCCCTGGCGACTCTGACGGCGGCATATGCCATGGTTGAGACAGGTGTAGGGCAGCACATCGATGTGTCGAAGCAGGATGTGCTGATGTCACTGGTGCAGCACCATGTGTGCACCTTCGCAAATCTTGGTGAAGTGCACAACCGATTGGCAAAAGGGTTTTTGATGGTATTACCGATGGAATGCCAGGATGGCTATATCATAATAACGGTCGTAAGCAATCGCGAATGGCAAGGTCTGGTAGAATGCATGGGGAGCCCATCATGGGCCCTCGATGAAAAGTACTTATCATGGGCAAATCGTCACTGGTATGCTGACGAAATCAACCCCAGAGTACAAGCTTGGGTACGGCAATTCAAGAAAGACGAGCTTTCCCACAAGCTGCAGGCCAAGGGTGTGGCCGCTGTGCCGGTCAATACGGCTGAAGACCTGGCTCAATCCGCTCAACTGCAGGAACGGGGATTCTTCGCTGACATTGATCATGCCCTGGCAGGCACACTTCGGTATCCTACAGCAGCATATCAGTTTAGCAGAACTCCCTGGAAAGCCATGCGGCCTGCGCCCCTTCTAGGTCAACATAACGAACTGGTCTATTGTAACCGTCTGGGGTTTGGCAAGGAGCAACTGATGAAACTTAGAGAGGCGGGAGTGATATAGAGAAGGTTTCAGCCAACATGAACAGGACTGCTTTGCAGGGAATACGAGTAGCCGACTTCACCTGGTTGTGGGCGGGAGCATATGCAACCGGGCTGCTGGCACTTATGGGAGCTGAGGTCATAAAAATTGAGAGCATGACCGCGGTTGACCAGACCCGGGTAATGAGCTTTACTATCGGAAAGGCGTTTGAGGGTGTCGAAAACTCCTATGTGTTCAACGCTATCAACTTGAACAAGCTTTCCGTGAAGCTCAACCTGAAGAAGCCACAAGCAGTCGATTTAGCCAAGAGGATAGCCCAGACCAGCGATGTAGTTGCCGAGAATATGCGGCCCGGTACCATGGAGCGCCTTGGGCTGGGTTACAACGTGCTCAAGGAGTTAAAGCCCGACATTATCATGCTTTCCTCGTCAGCTTTTGGTGGCAAAGGACCCTTTCGAACCTATGGAGGTTACGCTCCAAGCTTCGCATGTGCCAGTGGCTTGGCCAATCTGACAGGATACAGAGATAGAACGCCTAACCCGATGACAGGCTCGACCGACCTTATGGCAGCAATTACCGGCGCATTTGCCCTGGTTATGGCCCTGAACTACAGGCAGCAGACCGGCCTGGGGCAATACATAGATTTATCCTCTGTCGAAAGTCAGGCTATTCTGGCCGGTGATGCACTTATGGAGTACCTTATGAATGGCAGGGTACAGTACCGAGACGGCAATCGTAACAGAATAATGGTGCCCCATAACTGCTATCGCTGTCGTGGCGATGATAAGTGGGTTAGCATTGCAGTATCGACCCCCGAGGAATGGAATTACTTCTGCGAAGTATTAGGCAACCCGTCATGGACCAGGGATGAAAGATTCGCTGATGCTTATGAGCGCTGGAAAAACCAGGAAGAGCTCGACAGACTGGTTACAGCATGGACACTCAACTATACGCACTATGAAGTGACTGATATGTTGCAGAAAGCGGGTGTTGCAGCCATGCCTTCGTTAAGCAACGAGGAGATTGTCAATGACCCCCATTTCAAGCAACGAGGAGTGTCCAATACTGTGGAACATCCAATCATGGGCAAGGTGTCTGTCTTCGGTGTGCCGTGGCACTTTTCCAAAACCCCGATTAAGATTACCAAAGCCGCTCCGGTTATGGGTGAGAGTAACGATTATGTCTTCCGTGAACTCCTTGGTTTATCAAGCAGCGAAATCAGCCGTTTGGTAGACGAAGGGGTTATTTATTAGCCCTGAATATAATCTCCCAATTTTTATCATAGCACCTATCAGCTATAAGCCCCTCCCGCCAGGCATTCTCCTGCTTCTTTAATGTCAGGTACATCACCTTGAATCCCTTTCACAATTTTGATACGCCCAGATATTCACTATACCCGACCAGGTGAGAGAGCGCCTTGGCCGCCCTCTCCGGAGTTGGGTACGGGATGAGGTAATTCTGTTCCATCCATTTGTAGACTTCACCCTGCTTCACGATACCAGCGCCCATAGAGCAGAATATTATGGGCTTACCGTCCTTGCTCATCATTTCCTTCACTCTGTTCAATTCCGCCAGGTCTTTAGTCTCCATCAGCTTCCTCATTTCATCGATGTTGGTGACCCATGGCGCATGTAGGGAAAACCACTCGATGAAACTGCGTGTTGCTGCCGGTGAGCCTATCACCAGGATGGCATCTATGTTCTCATCCTCAATCAAGGGCCAAAGGCAGCTATAGTTAAAACGGTCCCCGCCTATATCAACAGGGTTCCTGTGAGACCAGCGGCGTGACAGGACTAAATCCAGCTTATCTATCGTTGCAGGCGATAGCGATGCCATTTCCAGCCCTTGCTTTTCCACAATGTCTGCGGTCATCACCGCCATGCCTCCGCCTATCGACAGCACTCCTACCCGTCTTCCACGAGGCAGCGGCTGACCCAATAGAAGCAGCGCAACATCGGTCAGCTCGCCGATCTCGTCTACCCTGATTACGCCAGCCTGTTTGAATGCTGCATCGCTGACCACATCTGCGCCGGCGAGAGCAGCGGTATGTGAACGTGCTGCACTGGCCCCGGCCTGCGTTCGCCCTGACTTCACAACAACTACAGGTTTCTTCTTCGTAATCTCTTTTGCCAACTCGAAAAAGCGCCGCCCTTCCCTGAGACCCTCAATATAGCCCAGAATAACCTTCGTCTCATCATCCTGGGCCATATATTCCAGATAGTCCTCGTAGTGCAGGTCAGCCTCGTTCCCGCTGCTGACGTATTTGCTGAATCCCAGACCATCTTCCAGTCCCGAGATAATAATTGATTGCCCGGAGTTTCCACTCTGAGATATGAGCCCCACAGGCCCCTTCCTCAACGGTGGCAGAAAGATGACAGTATTGAAATTGGAGGAGGTATCGAAAAGCCCCATGCAGTTTGGCCCTGTAAAGCGTATGCCTCCGCGCCTCGCGACCTCCACTATCTGCACCTGTACTTTTGCCCCTTCTTCGCCGGTCTCGGCAAGTCCCCCTGAGATAACTACAACGCCTTTTACTTTCTTCTGGATACAGTCCTCCATGGCTGCCGGGACATCCTGGAACGGCACTGTAATGATCGCCAAATCTACGAGGGCAGGCACATCCAGTATGCTCCGATAAGCCTTCAACCCAAGCACTTCAGCTTCATGTTTATTAACAGCATATATTTCTCTGCCTTTATCGCTTAACAGGAGGCTAAGGATATTAAAGCCCCACTTGCCGAACGTACTGGATGCACCGATTAAGGCCACTGAGCGAGGATTGAATAAGCTATCCAACTGGTCTTTAAGAGTCATCGCACTCCATTCTGAATATAATTTTCCCTGAACGTTCATATTTCTGTCTCTTCACCCGGTAGATCTCATCTCACGATAACCCTATTATCTACCTTACAATGTTCGGATACAAGCGTGATGCTATTGTAACTAATACCGCTGTCGTAAGCACCAGGACGCCGAAGTCAAGTCCTAACCCATACTCGCTCACCCCATGAACCAACATCAACCGCCGTAGGGCATCTACCTGATAGGTCAGCGGGTTCACATGTGCGATTACTTGCAGCCAGCGAGGCATCACCGAGATGGGATAGATTGCGCTGCTGGCAAAGAAGAGCGGCATCGTTAAAACCTGGCCAATGCCCATAAAACGTTCGCGTGTCTTAACCACGAACGCCACAATCATCGAAAGCGAGGTGAAAGCAGTGGCTCCCAAGAGAACGGCAGCCAGTACGCCTAATAGAGCCAGCGGATTCCAGTTAATCTGTACCCTGAGAATTACCGCAAGGATAAATATAAGCACCGCTTGCGGCAAGCCGCGCACACCCCCTGACAGCGCTTTGCCCAGTGCCAGTGCACCACGCGATGTGGGGCTGACCAGGAACTTGTGAACTATGCCTAAATCCCGTTCCCAAATCAGAGCTATGCCGCTGAAAATGGCGATGAACAGCGTACTCTGGGCCAGAACGCCCGGAGTCAAGAAGTCTATATAGCGCACATCCCCTGTTGGTATGGCTCTAATGTGAGTGAACACCTCGCCGAATACAAGAAGCCAGATAACTGGTTGCACGGCACGCATGATCAGCTCAGTCGGGTCATGGCGTATTTTGCGCACCTCAAATTCGGACATAGCTAGCGTCTTGTCCACGAACCCGCCAACAACGGATAAAGGGTTTCTAGGCCTAGGCAGAGATGACTCAGCCGAGCCGCTTGGCCGTCCGCCTTGTCCTGGAGACGTCACGATAGTTTCCTCCCGATTCCAATTCGCTCCCTGTATGATAGATAAACACATCCTCTAATGTTGCACCCTCTCGCCCTATAGATACCTTAAGGTCATCCGGCTTACCTGTTACAACCACCTTGCCCCGGTGCATGATCGCCACCCGGTCGCACATATTGTCGGCTTCCTCCATCAGATGTGTAGTCATCAATATAGTTGTCCCGTACTCCTTACGCAATTGCTCGACATGCTCCCAGACCGCCTTGCGCGCCAGAGGATCCAAACCCACCGTTGGCTCATCTAAGAACAGCACCGGAGGCCTGTGCAATATGGACTGGGCAATCTCTAGACGCCGCACCATGCCGCCGGAGTACGTGCGCACGAGCCTGTCCGCATCCTCTTTCAGTCCCATAAACTTGAGAGCATTGTGTATCCGCGTTTTCCTCTCACGGCGCGGTATGTCGTAGAGTCTGGCAAAGATGAGCAGATTCTCATAGCCGGTCAGCGTGCCTTCAGTGGAGAGCATCTGCGGTACATAGCCTATTACACGCCGCACATCGCTGGCGCGACGGAGAATGCTGTAACCTGCTACACTAGCGTCACCTGAGGTAGGCGGGAGCAACGTTATCAGCATCTTAATCGCCGTGGTCTTGCCGGCGCCATTTGGGCCCAGTAGTCCGAAAGTCTCTCCGGGCTCCACCGAAATGGTCATCGCGTCCACGGCAATCAGTTCTCCAAAGGAGCGAGTGAGCACTTTAGTTTCTATAATTGGAGCAGTCATTAAACTGACCCACCTCCTTTGCTTGCAGGCATCCCATCAGGTGTGAAAACACGGCCTAACATCTTCAATGCTTCTACTACCTTGGCCTGTTGCTCAGGCAGAAGTAGCCCCAATACCTCAGCCAGGCGCGCCTCAGTGATTCGGCGCGTTCGCCTGAGCTCAGCAAGCCCATGTGCACTCAGCCTCAGGCTAATGTACCGGCGGTCATGGGCAAATGCCTTGCGTATGACCAATCTCCTGGCAACCAAAGCATCAATATTCTTGGACATGGATGGCAGCTTCAGCCCGATGTGTTCTGCCACCTCTGATAACGAGACACCCTCATTTCGATAGAGATATATGAGCGTCCGCAACTGGGGCACCGTAAGGCCAGGTGCGCGATGGCTGCGCATCTCCATGCGGATGCGTTGCATAACTCGCGGGACTACTTCCATCAAGAGGGCAGCAGCCTCAAGTTCAGGAGTCAGGCCAATAGTTTCCTTCTGCAACTGTTTCACGAACAAAGTATAGACCTCTCAGCATGAAAAGTCAATAAAATTGAGCGGGAAAAGGTTAAAAAGTTGTAACATTTTGGAAGGTGACTAACCCGATGCGTAGATAGCTCCATAAGACAGTACGTTCAGTTCTTACATTAGGTGCTAAGTTTGAAAGGTGGATAGCGGTCTGTGGCTAACAGGAAAGCGTATGCCACCACTCTCAAGGCCCGTCTGAACACACCTTCCACGAAATCGAACATGACTTTCGGATAGCGGCCTGTAAACACGATGGCAAACCAGGCAATTATCACCACCCCCAGGGTAGCGATAGCAAGGGGGAAAAGTACGATGTAGTGGGGGATAGCCAACAGCCATTTTATCAGCGGCAGCCAACGGTGCAGCTCCTCCTCGGCCTTCGGGTATGGTACATCAATATGATATAGCTTCTCGTCGTCAGTCGAGGGATACTCATCTCTCAATAGCGCCAGATAAGCCCAAACACGGGTACCGAACTTAGTTAGAGCCAGATACCAGTCAAACCACCATTTGGGGTACTTTTGCAGAAACAGAAGCATCAAAACCGTGGGGATGAAGACAAATCCGCCTGTGGCAATCATGCCACCGCTAATCAAAATGAAGATTATGAAAATTGGAATCGCCGTAAGCAGCCTGAAAAAAGTAGTTATCCGGTTCATCTTTTTATCCGGGTAATCTATAGACAGGTTAATCGGGTATGCCTTTGCGACATCTGTCACAATAAAACCTCCGGAGGGAGTTTTCGCCGCGCTCGCAGTGGAGCGCAAACAATCTCACCAATTGTAACACAGAAAGCGACTTTCTAGTAGAACAAGGACATACCCCTGGCACGAGGTCGTTTAATAGTGGAAAGTGCAAGTTAAGGATAAGGCTGTCCACCAGGATTGGGGAATTAAGAGGGTTGAAAGGAGGCCGATAGACAACCTCTTAGTACGCATATTGACATCGGCTCTCTCTGATTGTATCTTGTGATATAGCGATGGCACAGAATGTTAAATGCCCCCGATGCGGAAGGTCTACGCCCGATGCGACCTACTGTCAGTATTGCGGCAAGGCTTTGCACGCCTGTTCAGCCTGCGGCGCCAGAATATCCCGAAACGCCATATTTTGCTCAGAGTGCGGAGCACCGATCTCTAAGGAGCAAAGAGATGTAATAGCTATAGAGCACACCTCATGGGCCTGGTGGCTAGTACCCTTACTATTAGGATTCCTAGGCTTCGCCTGGGTAGGTGGCCTGATAGCCTGGTCGCTTATCAGGTACAAAGACCCAAGCAAAGCCACAAATCTGCTTTGGTTTGGCATATCATTGACTATAATAGAGATTGTCGCTGTAATATTAATAAGAGTGACACAGCATTAAGCGTATCGCTCTCTACGTTGTCCCCCATGAGCCAGCCATAGCCTTGAAAATGCCGAGGTGGCGGAACCGGCAGACGCGACGGACTTAAAATCCGTTGGGCTTCGGCCCTTGCGGGTTCAAATCCCGCCCTCGGCACCACGGAAGTTAATCAAAGCCTAATTTTTCGGGCAACCAATGCCTTTTTGCAATCCCGCACCGCAGAGATGGGCTGCTTAAAGAAACACTGCAATCATATCTCGGATTCCTAAATCTTGCTGAGGCGGTAACAGGCACCGGTGTAACAGGACAAGAAATCAAGAGGTTCCTGGAATCCCTCCAGCGTAGCAATGGGGGTAAACATGCCCACTACCGTGCATTTCGAGCTTTCTACAACTGGCTCTACTCCCCGAAATCTGGACGTCGGCTAAATCTTCAGGAGCTTCGCCAATATACTAGTACTTAGTTGCGATAATCATCGCAATGCTAACGAAGGGTTACGAGACCCT
>JBBIRL010000086.1:0-7453 GCA_037441825.1 Dehalococcoidia bacterium
AGGGTCTCGTAACCCTTCGTTAGCATTGCGATGATTATCGCAACTAAGTACTAGCTCTGCACCTCAGCGTTCTCTGCGGCTCCTATTCTTCCAGCACTATGTCCCCGCTCTTGCCGCCGCTCTTCCGGGCCAGGCGTATGCTCTCGATGCGCATACCCCGGTCCACTGCCTTGCACATGTCGTAGATAGTGAGCGCAGCCACCGCTACCGCCGTGAGCGCCTCCATCTCCACGCCGGTCTGGGCCGTGGTCTTCACAGTCGCCGTTATCTCAATTATTGGGTTTAACTCGCTGAGCTTGAATTCAACAGAGACATTAGTAATAGGAAGCGGATGACACAGAGGGATCAGGTGAGAGGTCTGCTTCGCTGCCATGATGCCCGCCATCTGAGCTACCGCGAGCACATCGCCCTTGGCTGCTTCTCCCCCCTTTATCATCTCAAAGGTGGCTGGCTTCATTATTACCGCGCCCTTGGCTACGGCTAAGCGTTCGGTTGCTGCCTTTGCCGAGACGTCAACCATGCGCACCTTGCCTTCGGAGTCGAAATGGGTCGGTGCAGGAGCCTTCTCCTTCATGCCCGCCGCCTCGCTCGCCAGCCTGTTCGCCCTTTCGTTCTCGGCCTGGTTATTATGTCCCTTTATCCAGACCCAGTCCACGTTCCGCTCTGCCGCCAGCTTATCCAGCTCATGCCATAAATCGAGGTTAGTGTTGCGCTTCCAGTTTTCGGTCATGGTGCGGACGAGGTACTGGCTGTCGCTGCGGATGGTTATCTGGGAACCGGTAGGGGTTTGCTCCAATCCCTTAATCGCAGCCAGAATCTCCATCCGATTACTGGTAGTGCTCTCCTCGCGACCTTTCAGTTCCCGCCTTTTAGCGCCATCCATGATAATCGCAGCCCATCCGCCGGGTCCGGGGTTGCCCACACATGCGCCGTCGGTATAGATATGTATCACATCAGCCTCCGATCTGCGACATGAACCGCTCGCAGGTAACACCACTTATCAGTTTATGCTTCTTCGGCTTCGATACAACCGCCTGCCGTATCAAACGCTTTATATCCTCAATCCCCGCCCCCTGACGCAGCGGACCCCGCAGGTCGATTTCATCGTCCGAGAAAAGGCAGGGGCGCAGTTTACCATCAGCGGTGAGGCGCAGCCTGTTGCACGCCTGGCAGAAACACTCGGTGACCGGGCTGATGAAACCGATGGTTCCTTTTGCGCCGGGGAAGCGATAGTACTTGGCAGGCCCGATGCCGTTGGGAAGAGCAGGCTCCAGCTTGCCCAGGGTCTCGATGCGCTCCATTATCTCGGATACAGGCACCAGAAAACGGTTCTTTTTACCCTTTTCCATGAAGGGCATGAACTCGATAAATCGTACGTGCCACACATCGCTGACAGTCAACAGGGCGAAGTGAGTTATCTCGTCGTCGTTAGTGCCGCGGATAACCACCATATTGACCTTCACCGGGTTGAGCCCTGCCTCCTTGGCAGCCTCAATACCCTTAAGCACATCTTCGAGCTTGCCCATGCGGGTGATTTTATGGAACCTCTCGGGGCGAAGTGAGTCGAGGCTGACATTGACACGGTGCAGCCCTGCCTTCTTCAGCTCGGCAGCGTAACGCTCCAGCAGCACGCCGTTTGTGGTCATCGATATGTCGTCAACACCTTTTATCTTAGTCAGCATCGCCACAAGGTCAGTAAGCCCTGCCCTCACCAGGGGCTCGCCTCCGGTCAACCTGAGCTTGGTGATGCCCAACTCCGCTGCTGCCTTGGCGACCAGGCAGATTTCCTCGTACCTCAGGATATCACCGTGGGACATCAGGGATATGCCTTCGGGAGGCATACAGTAGATGCATCTCAAGTTACAGCGGTCGGTGACTGAGATTCGCAGGTAATTTATGGGGCGATGATATGAATCAGCAAGCTTGGTCATTCTATTATTATTGTAAACTATCTTCTTACTGCTTTGCCAATCGCTCCAGGATTCGCCTAGCCTTCTGCGCTGCTTTGGCACGATGGCTTATCCCGTTCTTCTCAGCAAGGGAAAGCTCCGCCATCCTCTTGTCCAGCTCCGGCAGATAAAAAATGGGGTCATAGCCGAAGCCCTCTTTGCCCTTGGCATCGAAGGCGATGATGCCTTCGCACACGCCCTCACAGGTCTTCACCTTGCCCTCCGGCATTGCGATGGCGATGACACATCTGAAGCGCGCTGTCCTTTTGTCCCAGGGGATGTTACGGAGCTTCGTCAGGAGATAGTCGTTTCTCCCTTTGTCCGAGACATCATCCCCGGCGTAGCGGCGGGAAAGGGGGCCGGGCTCGCCACCCAGGGCATCCACCTCCAGCCCCGAGTCGTCGGCCATAGTGGTAAGCCCGCTCAACTCAGCGTATGCGGTGGCTTTATGTATTGCGTTCTGCTTCAGGCTCGAGCCGGTCTCCTCGACCTCCTCCGTTATCCCCTGCGCCGAGAGAGTGGTCAGCTCAAAAGGTAATCCTTTAAGCAGCTCAGCGTATTCCCGTAACTTGCCCCGGTTATTGCTACCGACCAGGAGCCTGGCTGGCTTAATCAAGCTTGACGAATCTCCCCCTTAACAAAAGTATTAACTGGCTATTTCATGTGTTCTCTAACCAGAGAGATGAACTTTGGGGCATCCTCCGGGTGGACATTAGTCATCCTCAGCCTCGCCCCTGCGGCATCGCTTATCCCCGCTCCTCTGAATTACACATAGGTTACCTTGGGAAATATACCGTAAACCATAAGCACGATGCCTACAAAAGCAGCGACGCCGCAAAGCGGGGTAACCAGGCTTACATCAGTAAATATATTTACCACGATTCCGATTATCCCCAGCACCGCAAGTACAATGCCTATGTTGGTCACAAGCCCTCGTGACCCACTGATGTAAGTGATAGAGGATATATGTGAATAAGCAATATCGTCGATCTCTTCCCCATGAAACCGCTTGCGGTATCTGAGCAGGCGCTTATTAGTTGCGTAGAAATCGCCTGCCCTGACCAGGACATTCTCTTCCGGTATCAGGTGTTTTACGAGAGGCATTGGGCCCCCTTTAGTTTGTTCTTGTGCCATCTTCGTTAATATTCGAACCCAGCCCGGGCCTGAACCCCCTCATCGTAAGGATGCTTTATCGCTACCATCTCGGTTACCAGGTCGGCAATCCTCACTATCTTGGGATCGGCGTAGCGGCCGGTTAGTATGATCTCCACCGACTCTGGTTTATCATTTATCAACCTTACAACTTCCTCTATATCCACAAGCTTCCAGGCAGCAGCCACATTTATCTCATCCAGAACCACCAAATCGTATTTCCCGCTCAACATCGCTTCCTTACCAGCATCCAGCGCCTTCTGCGCCTCAGCCTTATCCTCCGCCTTGACATTGCGAGGGTCGACAAAGCCGAGGTTACCAAAGACTTTGACGGTGACATTGGGGAGACAGGCTAAAGTCTTCTGCTCACCGTAGGGGAAACTACCTTTCATAAAGTGGATAACGCAAACCCTGAGGTCATGGCCGAGCGCTCGAAGCACCACGCCCATAGCTGCCGAGGTCTTGCCCTTGCCGCTGCCAGTGAAGACCTCAACAAGCCCTTTTCTGGAAGAAGACGCTGGCTTATTATCTGCCATCAGCCTGGTTTCGATTCGCTGGATAATAACGAGGTGCGCTGTTAACTTTAACAAGAGAGGCTAACATTGTCAAGGAAGCAGGGGGAACCCCAGGAGAGGTAGTGGTCCCTGCCCAATATACCCCAATATGGGCTCCCCGATGGTGGAATCCTTGAAGATTCCATCATGGATTCCTGACTTATACTATCAAGCAGGTTTGACACCGAAGGTGGAATGTTTTAATATATTTCAGGTTTGCGCTAGCTGGTCTCGTATCTAGCAAACAGCGAATAAACTGGATATACAGGAGGTGCTTGATGGCGCAAAGGGTCGGCATCGTAGCCGTAGCCCAAACTAAATTCGAGGAAAAGCCAGGGCTCCATATCGGCGAGCTTCTGTACCAGGCGAGCCGGGATGTCATGAAGCAAACAGGTCTGGAGTTCAAAGACGACGGTACCGGCATAGACAGCACCATAGCGTCAGGTTATGACCTGATGAGCGGTCCCGGTGGTGCTTACATGTTCCTCGGGTACATAGTCGGTGCCTGGCAGAGAGAGGACGAGAGAGTAATCGAAGATGGCTCTATGGCGGTGTATTACGGAGCCGCACAGATTCTCTCGGGACATGCCGATGTAGCCCTGGTGGTGGGCTACTCGAAAGAAACTCAGATCGACAAGAACCTGATAGAATGCCTGAGCATGGACCAAGTTTATCAAAGAAGGATCGGGCTTGACTTCGTCTCCTCCGCTGCCCTGCAGGCGATGAGATACACTACCAAGTACAAGATAACTCCCGAACAGCTTGCCAAGGTAGTAGTAAAATCCCGTAAGAATGCCAAGAATAATCCTTACGCATATTGTTGCGATACCATCACTGTGAAAGATGTCCTCAGGTCGACCATGCTGTGTGACCCCATCAGAGTTCAGGAAGCCAAACCGACTCCGGTGGATGGCGCCTGTGCCCTGATACTGGCCAACGAGGAGAAGGCCAAGAAGCTGACCAAGAAGCCGGTCTGGATCACCGGCATGTCCTCCTGCTACGACCACCATGAATTGGGATACAGAGACTTGGCCAACTGCGATTCCCTGGTCACGGCTGCGTCGAAGGCATACAAGATGGCCGGGATTACTAACCCCCTCAAGGAATTCGATGTGGCTGAGATTTCAGAGCACTACGCATATCAAGAGCCGCTGTGGTGCGAGGGCCTGGGCCTCTGCGGCAAGGGTGAGGGCGGCAAGCTCACCGACAGTGGAAAGACCGAGATGGGCGGCGAACTCCCCGTGAACCCCTCCGGCGGCGTCCTTTCCGGGATACCGCACTGCCTTGCTGGAATGCATAGCGTGGTTGAGTGCGCGCTGCAACTGCGAGGCGAAGCCGACAAGAGGCAGGTTAAGGGTGCCAAGAAAGCCCTGGCTCACGGGGTCGACGGCCCTGCCGGACAACTACACTGCGTCATAACTTTGGAGAACTAGGAGGGATATATGACTGGTGAGAGGATTGCTATAGTTGGAGTGGGGCAAACAGTCCACAAGAGCAAAAGAACTGATGTCAACACTGCAGAATTGTGCGCTGAGGCGGTAGAGGCCGCCCTCGCCGATGCGCAGTTAACCATGAAGGATATCGACTGTGTAATTCTGGGCTCCTTCGAGCCAGCCGACGGTTATAGTGGCCCTGATAAGTGGATAGTTCCCGAAATAGGCGCTGTGGGCAAAGCGGGATTTGAAATGCAGAATGTGGGCACCACAGGTGGCGTGGTTTGCGCTACCGGCTTCAACATGGCTGCGTCAGGGCTATTCGAGAACGTTCTCTGCGTGGCCTGGCAGAAGATGGACGAGGCTGCCGGCGCCTTCGGACGCGGCGGCGGCGGTGCCAATGAGTATTGGACCGGGCAATTCCCTATGTCCCCCATCACCAATTTCGCCCGCAGAACATATGACTATATGACACGCTCCGGCTGCACCGAGGAGCACCTGGCCATGGTCAGGGTCAAACAAGACCAGTGCGCCCAGAGAAACAAATACGCGCAGCTCAAGCTGGGGCTCACTGTGGAGAAGGTAATGAACGACTTTCTGCTGGCGTGGCCCATCAGGCGTCTGCATATGTGCCCCACCACAGCCGGCTCGGCTGCTATTATCGTATGCCCAGAGCAGAGGGCTAAGAAGGTCAGTAAAAAACCGGTATGGGTCGAGGACTGGTTCACCTGCCACCAGGGTGGCGCGCTCACCATGGCGGAGGACCCACAGGCATCTACCCTCGGCTATGCCTGCAAAAAGATATACAAGAGATGCGGCATAATCAATCCCAAGAAAGAGATACAGGCCTGGGAGGTGTACGAGCCGGCGTCAACTGCCGAACTGAGGTGGATGGAAGAAGTCGGAATTTGCGAAGACTACACCGCCTGGAAACTGTTTGAGCAAGGGAGAGTGGGGACAGACAAGGAGATTCCGTTCAATCCTTCGGGCGGCGTCACTGCCACTAACCCTATCGGATGCACGCCGGTAGTCAGAGTGGTGGAAGCAGCGCTGCAGGTTCGCGGAGATGCCGAAGAACATCAGGTTCCGGGCACCATTAACAGAGCGCTGGCAACCGCATACGGTGGGCAGGGCGAGAACGTAGTCTTCCTGCTCAAAAAGACGCTGTAGCCGATTTTAATGGAAACATACTAGGAGGTTATGATGCTTAAGAAGGAAGAACCGCAGGACCCTGCTGTAGCATTTCGTTATCCACGCGTTATCACATATAAGCACTCGCTGGGCTATCAAAGCAAGTTCGCCCATGCGTTGAAGATGGGCAGAATCATCGCTACTAAGTGCCCTGTCGATGGACGCTGCACCATCCCTCCTCGCATAGTCTGCCCCATGCACCACGTAAGACAGACCGAGTGGGTGGACCAGGGACAGCGCGGCAAACTGCTCTCGGCGTTCAAGATCAACTTCCCCATGTTTGACTCCAGGACAGGTGACCTGAAGAGTTGGGAGACGCCTATAGTCTCCATTGAGCTCGAAGGTGGTGCCAGAATGGATGGATGGTGCGCCGAGAAAGACACAGAGAAGCTTAAATCCGGTATGATTCTTGAGGCAGTCTGGAGACCCCCTGAGGAAAGAAAGGGCAGAGTCGACGATATCCTCTATTGGAAACCAGTGTAGTAATAGAGAGAGGTGAGCAAATGACCCCACAAATTAAGAAAAGCGTTGCCGATATACCCGAGGAGCCGATTGTTGTTGAGGTACAAGCGCACTCGAACTTCCTGGTAACCGTGGGAAACACAGGCAACAAGTTTCTAACTGAGATAAGAGATAACAAGACCATCATGGGGATCAAGTGCCCCCAATGTAAGAAGGTATACGTACCCCCCAGGACCCACTGCCCCACCTGCTTTACCAGGATGAGCGAGTGGGTGAAGCTCAGCGGCAAAGGCACCCTGGAGACCTACACCGTAGTGCGCTATCAGGAGCCTTATATGCCCAAGGAGCCACCCTACGCCTATGGAGTTATCAAGCTGGATGGTGCCGACACCGGTATCGTCCACCTTATCGGTGGAGTCGACCTGAGCAAGATTAAGGTCGGCATGAAAATAGAGCCGGTATTCAAGGAGCAGCGCGAGGGCAGCATCCTGGACATCGACTACTTCAAGCCAATCGGCTAATCAAGCGCTGTTGTCTCCATTTGGGGAGCACTTGATATCAAATTGCGCAATTTGTAGGGGCGGTTCACGAACCGCCCCTACTCACCACTGAAAGCAAAATTTGCAGAAATTAGTCCCCCCTTTTTTAAAGGGGGCAAGGGGGATTAGGTAACCCCTCTGAATGTTGAAATGAAAGTCGGCCTTATCTACGA
>JBBIRL010000086.1:7463-8218 GCA_037441825.1 Dehalococcoidia bacterium
GGCGGTTCACGAACCGCCCCTACTCACCACTGAAAGCTAACCCCTTCAATCCCTCTCCCTTGACGGGAGAGGCCGGGTGAGGGTGAAACGAATGAGCAAAGTTGGCCTCGTCTATGATCCTGTTTATCTAAAGCATGACACCGGCGCTCACGTGGAGAACAGCAGCCGCCTGGTGGAAACCGTTGCCCTTTTAGAAAAATCCAAGCTCATGGGCAAACTGGTCGCCATCGCCCCGAGGGTAGCCACACCGGAAGAGGTCTCGCTGGCGCACAGCCGTAGCCACATATCACGGGTCCAGAGCTGCTCTGCCAGAGGTGGCGGCTGGCTCGATGGCGACACTTACGCCTCGCCTGCCTCTTACGACGTTGCCCTTCAAGCTGTGGGTGGTGTGCTCAACGGACTTGACGCAGTTATGGCAGGAGAGGTGAACCATGCCTTCGCTCTGGTGAGGCCCCCGGGGCATCACGCTACCCCGGAGGATGCTATGGGTTTCTGCCTGTTCAACAACATCGCCGTAGCAGCCGAGTACGCCAGGAGAAAATACAAACTGGAGCGCATCTTAATAGCCGATTTCGATGTCCATCACGGCAACGGCACCCAGGAGATTTTCTACACCGACCCCAAGGTGCTTTATTTCTCCACTCATCAATATCCCTGGTATCCCGGCACCGGCTCTATTTATGAGGATGGCTCCGGCGAGGGTAAGGGGTTCACAGTCAACGTGCCTCTGCCCGCTTACTGCGGTGATAACGAAC
>JBBIRL010000087.1:0-8173 GCA_037441825.1 Dehalococcoidia bacterium
GGGGCGTTCGGCATCCGAGCAAGCCCTGATTAAAGCTATTAGCCTGCATAACCGCAGCCGTGCTCTGCTCAGAGAGCTTTACGAGCTGAGGAAACCGGAGCCGCCGTTAATCTCCGGTACCGAGATTATGCGGGTGCTGGTGGCAGGGATGACCATCCCTATCCAGGAATTCAACGAACTTCTGGAAGATGTACTCGCGGAGGTGCGTACCCGAAAGCCGGGCCCTGATACCAAGCCGAGGCTCCTCATTTCGGGCAGCGAGGTCGACGATGACTCATTGATACGCCTGGCCGAAGAATCCGGAGCGCATGTAGTGATGGACGACCTGTGTACGGGCACCCGCTTCTTCTGGCACGATGTTGACGCTTCGAAAGGAGCCATCCGCGGGCTCGCCGAACGCTACCTGGGAGTTACCTGCCCCCGCACTTACCGTCCCGGCAAGGCGGCTCAGCGCTTCAGCTATTTGGGCGACTTCATCCGCGAGTGGAAAGCGCAAGGGGTTATTCTGTATACAATTAGATTCTGCGACACATATCAGTTGGATGCCCCTGAGATGAAGGATTATATACAGAGCATGGGCCTGCCAGTGCTCTTTCTTGAGGATACCTATATCACATCTCCTCTGGGGCAGTGGAAGACCAGGGTCGAAGCCTTCCTGGAAACGATCGAGGCACGAAGGGAGTAAAGCCATGGCTGAAGAGACCAAAACGGAACCAAAGCAAAAAACAAGCTCTGCCAAATCCACCGAATCGGCAGGTAAAATACGCCTCATAGTTAAGCGCATGTATAAAAAGGCGCAGCAGGCTAAAGAGGAGAACCGCAAAGTAGCCTATTGCATGGTCATGTGCAACTACGAGGAAATCCTGGAGGCCATGGACGTGGTTCAGGTCTATACCGAGAACTACGCTGGCCTCTGCGCCGTCAAGAGAGAGGCCGAACAATATATGAAGAAGGCGCAGGCTGAGGGATATTCCGATGTCCTCTGTGGCTACGCTCAGGTAGGTATAGGCTTCGATGCCTGGCGGCACGAAATAGGAGGTATGCCTCCGGATGCACCAGACGGGGGCATGGCGGAGCCGGATATGCTCCTGGGGTGCAGTATGGGCTGCGACCCCCGCTGGAAATGGTATCAGGCGCTGGGGCGTTATAAAAACACCCCTATCTATAACATGGAAGTACTTATGCCACCCAGCGATGCCGATTTCGACGCCATCAGGGCTTACTACGTCCGTTACATGGCTGAGGAACTCAGAGGGCTGATCGCATTCCTGGAAAATCTTACCGGAAAGAAGATGGACTACGACCACTTGACGTCAATCGTGAAGCAGGTCGAGGAAACCCGGCAGTGGTGGCGCAAGGCTTATGACTTGAGGAAAGCTATTCCCGCCCCGATGTCAACGCAGGACCACTTCGTGCTGTTCGTCCCTCATCACATGCTGCTCCCCGACCCCATGACACTGGATTTCTACAAGGGACTCTACCAGGAACTGAAAGATAGGGTAGACAACAAGGTAGGTGTCATCGATGAGGAAAAGTATCGTCTGCTCTGGGGCGTGGGAATACCGCCCTGGCACAGCATGTACATACTCGACTATTTCCAGGACTTCGGTGCGGTCTTCGCCGCCGAGACAGCATACATGATACCAGAGCCCTTCGAGATGCCAGCCGATATTACCGATCCCGTGGAGCTAATCGCACTGCGTGCCTTTGAACGAAACAGTGCGTTACAGCAGCGTGGCAAGGAGGCAGGCGGTATACCCCCTCTGGCCCAGGCGCATCTGGAACGGATAAAGGATTTCACTATCGACGGTGTTGTTATGCATATCACACGCTCCTGCAGGGCAGCCACGATGGGCCAGATTCTAGTCAGACAGGTTATTCGTGATTATTATCCTAGAATGCCTGTGATGTTCATGGAAAGCGACATTGTTGACCTCGAAACCTACTCAGAAGCGGAGACCAAGAACCAGATAGATACTTTCATGGAGATAGTAGCCGCTTATAAGAAATCACATTCGTAGTAGTAGAGGAGATGCAGATGCCTAAGAGTCCATTAGAAGGTATCAGAGTGCTCGACTGGACAGCCTGGCAGGCAGGGCCCATCGCCACCGCGCTGCTGTCAGACATGGGCGCTGAGGTAATCAAGATAGAGCCGCCGGAGGGCGAGCCCGGACGGGGTATGCTGAAGATGTACGGCGCGGATTTACCACTGAACTTCTATTATCAGAACCAGAATCGAGGCAAGAAAGGTATTGTGCTGAACCTGGCGACTAAGAAAGGCAAAGAGGTTCTCTATGAGCTGGTAAAGAAATCCGATGTCTTCGTAACCAACTTCCGCGAGAGCGTGACCAGGAGATTGAAGGTAGACTATAACACCTTAAAGAAGCACAACCCCAAACTCATCTATTGTTTGGGTTCAGGCCTGGGACCTAAGGGGCCGGAGGCCGATAGAATGTTTGCCGACTTCGCCGGTCAGGCCAGAGGCGGCCTGCTGAGCATCACTCAATCGGAAGATGATGTGCCGACATTCATAGGAGCTGGTTTTGCCGACGAGGTTGGCGGCTTACTGGCAGCCTATGGAGTAATACTTGCCCTCTTCGTCCGAGAACGATACGGGATTGGCCAGAGAGTCGATGCCTCTCTGCTGGGCGGGCAAATCGAGATGGGACGCCTGCAATTACAGATGTACTTCATGATGGGCATCCTTCCTCCGACTTCAGTAATGAAAGCTATCAGAAACCCGCTTTATTATGTCTACCAGGACTGTGATGGCAAATGGTTCGTTCTCGCCGCGCTTCAGGCAGACAGGTTCTGGTCTGACTTCTGCAAGGTATTCTGCATCGAAGAGCTGGAGAAAGATGCAAAATTCTGCAACCAGATATGCAGGGGGCAGAATTTTGATGAGCTTAAGCCCAGACTATTCGAGATAACGCGCAGCAAGCCGAGGAGCTACTGGCTGGAGAGGCTTGGGCAGGCCGGCATCCCCGCAGCACCGGTGAACGACTACGCTGATGTGGAAAAAGATCCTCAGGTGATAGCCAATGAATATATTGTGGAAATCGAAGACCCTATCCATGGCAAGGTCAAGGTGCCGGGCATCCCTGTGAAGCTGAGCAAGACGCCGGGCAAGGTAGAGAAACTTGCCCCAGAGCTTGGCCAGCATACCGAAGAGGTGTTAATGGAAATACTCGGATATACCTGGGATGACCTGGCTAAATTGAGGGAAGCAGGAGTTTACTAATGACAAAGAGGATTCTTGCCGAAGGCAATGAGGCTGTAGGTTGGGGGGCGCTGAGCGCAGGATGTAAGTGTTTTTTCGGCTACCCCATCACGCCACAAAATGAGGTCATGGAGCTGCTTGCTAAAGAGCTGCCGGAACGGGGCGGGGTGTTCGTCCAGTCGCAGTGCGAGACCGGTGCGATAAACATGCTTTACGGTGCTGCCGCAGCCGGTATTAGAGCCATGACCTCAACCGCCAGCCCGGGCTGGGCTCTGATGCAGGAGGGCGTGTCCGATATGGCTGGCGCCAACCTGCCAGGTGTAATTGTGGTCGTACAGAGAATCGGGCCCGGCGTGCAAAGGGTGGAACACGCTCAGATGGACTATAACAGCGTTACCAAGGGTGGAGTCGGTGGTTATAAAAACATCGTTTTAGCTCCGGCTTCTGTCCAGGAGACTCATGACCTGATGCAGCTTGCTTTTAACCTGGCCGACAAGTACCGCCACCCGCTGATCGTGTTAACCGAAGGGATTTTGGGTCACGTGATAGAGCCTCTGGAGATTAAAACCATTGACTTCGGCCCGCTTCCGGAAAAAGACTGGGCAGTGGAGGGTCGCGGCAAACACAAAGACGGGAAGTATCGCGAGCTTGGCCCCAGCTATCATCCCTTATATGATGGGACTTATCTGAATTACCTAAACGCACTCAGAGAAAAATATCGTGCGATGGAATCTGAGCTGAGGTATGAGGAATACAAGACGAGGGACGCTAAGGTCATCCTTGTAGCTTATGGATACTGCGCCCGTGTTGCGAAGGAAGCTGTGAATATGGCCCGTGCTGAGGGACTTAAATCTGGACTTTTGCGTCCCATAACGCTCTGGCCATTCCCATATCAGCCGCTCCGTGACAAAGCGGCTAAGGGCTGTAAATTCATTGCGATAGAAGACAGCCTGGGGCAGATGGTCGACGATGTCAGGATGGCGGTCGAAGGCAAATCTGAGGTGTGCCTGGCAGACGTAACCTTTCGGCACATGCCTTCCGAAGAGGGGATGATACTCCCGGGCAGGTTATTGCAGGAGATAAGGAGACTGCTGTGAGCAAGGAGACAAAGAATATAGCCAGGGAAGTAGTTGTTGAAAAGCCGTTGCTCTTACGGGGCGAACCCTGGATGGATATTATATGGGACCTCTTCTGCCCGGGTTGCCAGATACCGCTTGTGGGTCGCCTCGTCGCTGAGTCACTCGAGGAACTAGGCATCGGGGATAAAGCCATTATGGTGGGCTGTGTGGGCTGTACAGGCATTTTGATAGCGGGCCTCACCATGGACAGAGTGAGCCCGGCCCATGGCCGGGGGCCCGATATAGCCACCGCACTCAAGCGCATCCATCCGGACACAGTCGTTTTTACCGTGCAGGGCGACGGAGACTGTATCGCCATCGGGGCTGGCCCACTCATCGGAGCCCTGACCCGCGCCGAGAAGATTACGGTAATCATGGTCAATAACACCAACTATGGCACAACTGGCGGTCAGCTTGCACCTACAACACTCATAGGGCAGGTAACCAGCACTACCCCAAAGGGAAGAAGCCCCAGTGCAGAGGGCTATCCTGTACATACTGCCGAACTGGTAGCCACATTCAAAGGGACTGCCTACAGTGCCCGGGGATCACTCCATACCCCAGCCGACTATCAGCGAACAAAGAAATATATCAGGACTGCTTTCCAGAGGCAAATAGAGGGGGTAGGGTTTAGCTTCGTTGAGGTTATCACCGCCTGTGCAGTTAACTGGCACATGACTCCGGTAAAAGCTCTGGAATGGATAGGGGAAAAGGTAGTCCCCGAATTTCCTCTGGGCGAGTTCAAGAACGTTACTCATATAGAATAGATAGGAAAGCGGAGAAAAAGGATGAAACAGACCAAAAATTCGAGAGGAGAATTGATTATAGCTGGCCTTGGCGGCATGGGCGTTCTCTCAGCCGGGCAGGTCTTGTTAGAGGCAGCCTTCCAGCAGTTCAAGTATGTAGCTTATACCCCGACCTACGGTTTCGCCAAGCGGGGCGGACTTTGCCAGTGCACGGTTATTTTCTCAGATAAGGAGATTACCTCTCCGCTGATCGAGCAAGTACAGACGGTGATGTTCCTCGATAGCTCCCAGTTTGGGACTTTTGAGCCCCGGGTACGCCCCGGAGGGATTATCATTGCAGAGAAGGCCAGCATGTATGCCGAAAGGGAACGGGCAGACTACAAGTTGTATGAGCTTCCCGGGCTTGAGATCGCTGTAAGCATGGGCTCGAGCCAGGTCAATAATTTCATCATGCTGGGGGCTTATATCGCCATTACCGGGGCAGTCTCCCCGGCACTTATCGAAAGTGAGCTCGAGAGAAGATACGGGAAAACCATAAAAGTGTATGAGCGGAATCTTAATGCCTTCAAGCGCGGCCTGGAGCTGGGGCAGAGTGCTAAATGTATCTAAGATAAGAGGATGAAATGACCGGAGCCGAGGTTGTCTGCCATATCCTGAAGAACGAGTGCGTGAAGTATGTCTTCGGTGTTCCCGGCAACAGCGAAGTGCCTCTCTTGGACGCCCTGGTTCAAACCAGAGGGATAAAGTATATCAGCGCAATCCACGAGTCCGTCTCCCTGGGAATGGCAGATGGCTATGCCCGTGCCTCGGGAAACGCAGGGGTGGTCTTAGTGCACACTACACCGGGAACTGCCAATATTATGGGAAACTTGAGCAATGCCTATGATGCGGGCACGCCCCTTGTGGTTATAGCGGGACAGCAGGACTCGCGTCTCCAGTGGTGCGACTCTCTGTTAGATTCCGATATTCTGCCCATGGTGAGCCAGCATACCAAGGAGCGCTGGCGGGTAAGCCGCGTCGATGATATAGCCATAGCAGTGAACCGGGCGTTCAAAGAGGCTACGACTCCGCCCACAGGACCGGTATTTCTGGTAATCCCCAGAGACCTGCAGGCACAAAATTTGACAGGTGAATACCTGCCGCCTTCACGCCGTCAGGTGCCCATGTCCGTCAGGCCAGACCGGGAGTATTTAAAAAAGGCAGCACAGCTTCTGGTTGCTGCGGAGCAACCTGCCATCCTGGCCGGTTCGCAGGTGCCCGGCGATAATGCCCTAGCCGAGCTTACCGAACTGGCAGAAATCCTGGGGGCTCCGGTATTCACCACCGGTCTGGTTCCCAGGTTCATTTTCCCCACGAATCACCCGCTTTATTATGGCAGAGTGCCGCCTATAGGGTTCGGTCTCCCCGGACTGGACAGCCCTGCCGATGTGCTCATGGCAGTGGGGAGCAGGCTGTTCAAGCAGCTATTTTATATCGAGGGACCAATAATACCTCCTGCTACCAAATTGATACACATCGACCATGACCCCAGGACATTATCTCGGGAGTGTCCGGCTGAGGTGGCACTGGTAGGCAGCCCCAGGGCCGTACTTGCCGAACTGGTAACTGAGGTAACCAGACTTATGTCGCCCCGGCAGCGCCAGAAGAGCCGCCAGAGATTCCAAAAGTTGCAACAGGGACATGAACAAGCCAGAGCAGTCTGTGAAGCAGACTTTAAGAAGGAATGTAACGACGTACCTATGCGGCCTTCGCGAGCCGTTAAAGAGATCGCCAACGCCCTACCGCCAGACAGTGTAGTAGTCGATGAGGCAGTGATGCTTACCAGCTACGTGGCAAGCATCATGGAGTTCACCAGACCGGGGAGCTACTTCTGCTCCATCACCTCTCTGGGATGGGGCTTGCCAGCCTCACTTGGAGTAGGCCTGGCCAATTCCAGAAAGCCGGTGGTGGCACTGGTCGGAGACGGCTCTGCCCTCTTCGGCATCCAGGCCCTGTGGTCGGCCGCCAAATACCGAATCCCGGTCATTATGGTGGTGCTCAACAATCGAGGCTACGCCGCTATTAAATGGGGCTTTGCCTCGTATCCCAACAGGAAATCAAAAGAAGGAGCTGACCTGGGCTACGACCTGGGAAATGTCGATTTCCCCAAGCTGGCTCAATCCTTCGGTATCAGTGGCCAACGCATTGAGAAGCCAGACGAGATTGCGTCTGCTCTAAAAAAAGCTGTCAGGGCCAAGAAGCCAGTTTTGCTCGACATTATGGTGGATCCCAGCGATATCGGCTACGGCATGCCCCGGCTATCCTGAATCAATGATGCTCCTGCCAGCAGGAAGAGCAGGAGAGATACCCATAGATCGAGATGAAGGGAGGAGCGATGGCTTTTAAAGCAGTTGACGTCCTGGGAATTTCTTTCTTGCAGGACTATGCAAAGATGTTCAAGGATGCCGAAGTAGATGTTGAACTATTAGTAAACCCCTGCCCCCTGGGAGCCACCGAAGACGAGCTTATCGCCGCGGGGAAAGCCGGTGATGCCATAATTGCGCAGGCTTCCTACCAGTACATCACCGGGAAAGTGCTGACCAACTGGAAGAACTGCAAGATGGTTACGAGCATTGGCATTGGCTATGAAAACCTGGACGTGAATGCCGCTACCGAGCTAGGCATCATGGCTGTCAACGTACCCGATGCCAATATAGAAGATGTTTCAGACCATACCATGGGGCTCATACTAGCATGCACCAGGCGAATTGTGCAGTTAAATAACGTGGTTAAAAAGGGAGGCTGGACATCGGTAGCCTCCCCACAAATAATCGGAGAGATATGGCCCCATCTGTCGAGACTGAGAGGGCAAACCCTGGGACTCATTGCCTTCGGAAGAATTCCTCGCGCTTTGGTGCCCAAAGCGAGGGGCTTCGGGTTAAGGATAATAGTATATGACCCCTACCTGTCGCCCGACATAATCCGGAAATTCGAGGTGGAACCGGTAGACATGGACCAGTTGCTGGCAGAGTCGGACATCATTTCCATACATACCCCGCTGACCCCTGAGACGAAACATATTCTGGGACTCAAGCAATTTAAAAAGATGA
>JBBIRL010000088.1:0-8039 GCA_037441825.1 Dehalococcoidia bacterium
AGGGTCGTGTGAAACGAAGACAATCGTCACGCCCAACTCTTTGTTAAGTTTTACAAGTGTTCCCATTATCAGGTCAGATGATACGGTATCCAGATTGGCACAGGGTTCATCGGCAAATAAGACGCGGGGGTTGTTAATCAGTCCTCTGGCAATCGCCACTCTCTGTTGTTCGCCACCTGAAAGCTCCTTGGGCTTGTGGTCTATTCGCTTTTCCAGCCCCACCAATTTCAGCAATTCCTTTGCCCTATTTTTGTAATCTACTGCGTTACTACCCAGCATCATCCCCGGCAGATAGACATTTTCGTGAGCAGTCAGCTCCGCCAGAAGCGCAAACTCTTGAAATATGTAGCCCAGGTATGTCAAACGCATCTTTGACCTGGCCCCGTCTGAAAACCTGGTTATATCCTGGCCATTGAAAAGGATCTGACCGGCGGTGGGACGATCGATGAGGCCGAGCTGTCTCAGCAGGGTTGACTTGCCTGAGCCGCTCTTGCCCATAATGCAAGTCATGTCCCCTGCCTCGACTACCAGCGAAACATCTGCCAGAGCATTTACTTCTACTTTGCCCAGTTTGTATATTTTGGTTAGATTCTTTACGGTTAGCATGTCATATAAACCAGCTTCTACACAAATTGAGTAGGTTGGAACACGTTCCCACCTACCCACAAATAATCCCCCTACCGCCAGAGGGGATCACACAATCCTTTTTAGAAACTCACCGTCTCAATACGCTCGAAAGGGACTTCCGTAGACACTGGCCCGATTCCCACCCATGCCGAACCCGCGACTTTCAGGTTGACCGATCCTCCCTGTTTATATGCCTGGTACAACGCTGCTGCGGCTGAAAGAGTCCCTATCTCGTTTGTTAAATCTATATTGGTATAGCTGTTGGCCTTGATTGTGGTGTCCTCACTTCTATCTGCACTGCCTAGTTGCACCCACTTGCCGTCCTCTTCGAAATAGATGACATAGGCAATCCTGTGGAGGACAGCGCCAATCGGGCTCGAATTGTGCACACTAACCGTGACGTCCACTGTTACAGTAGTCAGGCTGACGCCTTTCAGGCTGATACCTGTAATATGAACATCCGTGGCTTTGTTGGCTAACCATTCCTTGCAGCTCCGCGTATTCATAACAGCAAGAACCACAGCACACACCACCAGAATGATGGCTATGACCAGAAGCCACCTGAAAGCGCAGCTTTTTGATATCCTGAAACAATGCATCATGCGCTACATTATATACAACGAAGAGGAGGATAAAAAGTTAGGGGGACATTCTGCAAATTACACGAAGGCTCCAACCATAGTTCAAGCCTTTAGCATTGCCCGAAAGATAGCAAAGTATAGCAGGTTTTACGCCCAGGGGGGCTCTTTGCAATCGGAACTCGCAAAATAGTCGTCGTCCAATTGTCGCTGGGCAAGCCCCGACTCCACAGCAGCCCTGGCCACAGCGTGAGTCACCGCCAGGTGCATTTTGGTGTCTATAGCGCTGGGGACGAGTTCTCCCTCAAACGCAGCGCCGGCGATGGCTAAGGAAGCAGCTTTAAGCATCTCATAGTTTATCTTTCTGGCCTTAGCATCCAGCGTACCGCGCCAGATACCGGGAAAACCGAGCAGATTGTTAACCGACCTGCCGTCAGCAGCCAGAACCGCCCCTGCCGCTCTTGCTGCCTCCGGGGTGATCTCGGGATACGGATTAGACAGTGCGAAGATGATTTGCCCCTTCCTCACCTTGCCGGGGTCAATCATCCCCCTCACACCTGTGGTGGCAATTACGATGTCAGCCTTCTGCATGATTTCATCGAAATTAGACGGAATGCCTCCCGCATCCACATGCCGCATTATACTGGTTTCAGTCCTCGCCGTGCCCAGGGCGGGATTACCTGTGTACTGAAGAATCAACTTGCCGATAGAAAATCCCGCCGCCCCCAGGCCGATAAGCCCGACCTTCGCTTCCTGCAGGGCCACCTTGGTCAGCTTGCAGGCATTGATCAAAGCTGCCAGGGTAACCACCGCTGTCCCCTTCTGGTCATCGTGCATAACAGGCATACTCAACTCCCCGGCAAGCCTATCCTCGATATAGAAACATCGGGGCGGCGCTATGTCCTCCAACTGAATACCTCCGAATGTGGGAGCGATATGTTTCACTGTCTCCACAATCTGATCCGGGTCCTTAGTGTTCACCAGTATCGGTATTCCACTGACTCCCACTAATTGTTGCAGCAGAGCAGCTTTCCCCTCCATAACCGGCATCCCTGCCACCGGGCCGATGTCGCCTAATCCGAGGATCCGGCTCCCGTCGGTAACGATAGCCACAGAATAAGGGATGACAGTATAGGTGTCTTTCCAGCTCGGCTGGCTCTCGATTAGCCTGCATACCTGAGCCACGCCCGGGGTATAGATTTTACGAAGGGTGTCCAGCGAGGTTATGGGGATAGTGTTGATCATCTTGATCTTACCGTTCTTGTGGAACTCGAGCACAGCATCCCTGACTTGTAAAACCGAGACCTCTTTGAGTTTAGAAACCTCGTTTATTACCTGCGCAAGTTGCTCTTCGCTCTCGGCGTATACATCGATGTCCCTGATGGTGTAATGCGGACCCAGGTGTACCGTTGTTATATTCCCGATGTCCACCCCGACCTTACCGATGGTTGTAGCCAGTTTGCCCAGGGTGCCCGGGATATTAGCATTCTTGCAGCGCAAAGTCCTGACAATCCTCTCCATTGTTCTCCCTCCATATATCGAGAGCGCTCAGAAGCGCTTTTTAACCTCATAACTCCAGTCAGTGATTATAGCACAACTGGGCAGGCCGAACCTAGCTATTTGAATCACGCCATAATATGATATTATGAATATAACTATATTTCGGGAAGAAGAGCCTTAATGACCGCTAATACTGAGAGCCTTCCACTCTTTCTGGGCTCTGTCATCGCCATATCTCTCACAGGTGTTATGATGCCAGGGCCAGTAACCGCAGTTACGGTAACCAGAGGAGCACAACGCAGAGAGGCTGGCGCGCTTGTAGCACTAGGCCATGGTATTATCGAGATCCCCCTGATTTTGCTCATCTATCTAGGATTTGCCAACTTCCTGACTCTAACAGGGGTGAAAATAGGTGTAGGTCTGGCAGGAGGGCTGGTGCTTCTCTGGATGGCAAGGAGTATGTTCAGAACCAGGCCCGCAGCCCTGGATGAACAAAAAGACCTGCCTCACGGCTCAATAATTGCGGGAGCGGCTACAACTGCTGCCAGTCCTTATTTCTTCCTGTGGTGGGCTACCGTGGGCGCCATGCTGCTGGTAAACGCAAGCGCCTTCGGCGGGAAGGGCGTAGTTGCCTTCGGAGCAGTACACTGGCTCTGCGATCTTGTCTGGCTTTTTCTAATCTCCTGGGTAGTGTTCAAGTCAAAGAGGCTGTGGACACCGAAGGTGACCGGTGTGGTGTTCGGCATTTGCGCTGCCGTCCTGGCCGGATTCGGAGTCTGGTTTATTTATTCCGGGATTAGCCTGGCTATCTCGTCTTGAGAGTAATCAGGAGAGCATAATTCGGGCATCGACCACTGCATACCCGCGTTCCAACGCCTTCAATGGATTCAGGTCCATCTCCATTATTTGGGGAAAGTCTTCCACCATTGCCGAAACCCTCAGCAGGAGTTCCTCAAGAGCCTTTATGTCAGAGGGCTTCGCCCCTCTCCAGCCCTCGAGCAACCGGTATGCCTTGATAGAGCGCACCATCTCCTGAGCATCGATATCCGTCAGCGGATGAATACGAAACACAGCGTCTTTGAACAGCTCGGTATAAATGCCGCCCATGCCGAACATGATAAGCGGACCGAAGGATGGGTCCTGGGTTACACCAACTATCACCTCGACCCCTTCCTTCACCATTTTTTGAACCAGCACGCCGTCCATCTCAGATTCTTTCGATATGCGGGCCAGGCGCCCCTTTATCTGCGTAAAAGCTTCACTTGTTTCCTCTCCCGAATGGACGTCCAGCACCACACCGCCAACCTCAGTCTTATGGATTATCGTCGTGGACATCAATTTCACAGCGACAGGAAAGCCCATTTCTCTGGCTGCTTCCATCGCTTCCTCGGCAGTCCTGGCCGTCTTCGATGCCACCACCTGAATGCCATAGCAGTCAAGAAGCTCGCTGACCGAAGCAGCGTCGAGCCAGAAACGGGGGGCGTGCGCCTGCTTCAATGCTGAATTTACTATCTGCTCGGCCCGTTTCTTTTCGATTCCTGCCAGCTCCGGTATCGTTCCCTTCGGCCTCTTCAGCCACTCGCCGTATTCGCAAGCCGCGGCGAGCGCAGTAGCAGTAGATTCGGGGAAGGCAAAGGAAGGAACATACCCCTCTTCGCGTGAACCCAGCTCGACGGAGACGCCGCGCGAGCCCATAAATGAAGCGAGAAGAGTCTTGCCTCGCTGCCTAAATTGCGGCGCTATTTCCCGAATGGCACTGGCCGCCGTTTCGACCTGGGTAACTATGGGCGGGATAAAGATAACTATGGCAATGTCAATGCCGTCATCCTGGGCCATGAGTTTGAGAACTTTCCTATATTGCTCGGCAGTGGCTTCAGCAGTCATATCGACAGGGTTCGTGAGATTGGCTCGAGGCGGCAGGAAAGTTTTTAGCTCTGAAATAACCTTATCGGATAGAACAGGCAACTCAAGGCCTCTTGCCGCGCAGGCGTCGGCAGTCATGATCCCCGGCCCGCCGCCATTGGTAACTATGGCCAGCCTCCGTCCCGAGGGTATAGGCTGGTGAGTGAGCAGGTTCGCCACATCGAACAGCTCTTCCAGCGTCTCCACCCGGATCATCCCGGCCTGCCTGAAAAGGGCTTCCGCCAGCACTTCGGTGGTGGCCAGCGCCCCGGTATGAGACGCAGCGGCCCTGGAGCCTGCTGAAGTGCGCCCGCTCTTCACCGCTATCACCGGCTTGGTTTCCGCCACGCTGCGGGCTGTGCGAGCAAACTTCCTGGGATTGCCAAAAGATTCCAGATAAAGAAGAATGACGCGGGTAGCAGGGTCTTCTTGCCAGTACTGGAGAAGGTCATTGTTGGATACATCCGCCCTGTTGCCCAGGCTGACGAAGGTCGATAGCCCCATATTCAGGCTTTGCGCATATTCCAGGATGGCGAGCCCCAGGGCACCGCTCTGGGTTCCGAAAGCGACGCCCCCTGCAGGAGGGAAAACAGGGGAAAAAGTAGCATTCATATTGACATTATCAGCGGTATTTATGATACCCATGCAATTAGGGCCTACCAGGCGCATCCCGTATGCGCGAGCCGTCTCCAGCAATTTTTCCTCCTCTTGCTTACCTTCGGGACTGCTCTCCCCGAAGCCTGCCGATATCACTATTACGCCGCGCACACCCTTGCGCCCGCACTGCTCCAGCACCTTATGCACCCTTTCTGCCGGAACGATAATCACTGCAAGGTCTACCTCTCCCATTATGTCAAGAATAGATGGATACGCCTTAACTGAGGCCACCATTTCAGCGCTCGGGTTCACCGGGTAGGCGATGCCGTTGAAACCCTGGAGCAGCAAATTGCGGAAGAGTGTCTGGCCGATGCTCCCCTCTTTTCGCGAAGCCCCTATCACAGCTATGGAACGAGGGTTAAAAAAAGCTTTCAAAGATGCTATAGCAGCGACTTTCTCCCGCTCAGCAGACTTCTCCTCCACCGCGGGAGTCGGGGCAATATCCATCACCACGCGATAAACTCCCGAGTCAACCTGGTCCGCCACCCGGAAACCGCTGCTCTTCAGCACCTTCATCATCTGCTCGTTCTCAACAAGCACCTCAGCCTCAAAACGTCTTATCCCCTTCTCCCTCGCTATCGAGGCTATCTGCTCCAGCAGAAGGGTTCCAATTCCTCTCCCCTGGTACGCATCCTCAACTACTAAAGCCAGCTCGGCAGCATCAACCTTGGGCAGGCGCGAATAGCGGCCCACGGCGATGATTCTCTCCTCGGTATCTTCACCGAGAGTAGCCACCAGGGCGAAGGTGTTGTCGTAATCCACAGTGCAGAAGCGCCGCGCTTCCTCCCTGGGCAGATTGGTCAAGACGTGATGAAACCTCAGGTAGACAGTATGGGGGCTCATGCGATAGAAAAAAGCGAGCAGCCTCTCTTCGTCGTCCTGCCGGATAGGCCGCAGATGCAAAGTGGAGCCATCCCTGAGTATTACCGCTGTTTTGTACTTGTCCAGGTTATCGCTTCCCGGGGTTGCTGTCATCGTCGCCCTCCTCCTCCCATATTTTATATAGTGCGGCCTCACCAGAAGTATGAGGCTGGATACACACTTCCTTGAGAAAGGATGTATCTAATGATACCTTACGTGTCAACACCACGAAAGCGAGAGCGGATTATTTTGTCATCGCGAGGTGGTGGGGAAATGTAGCGTCGTGACTCCCGTCACGACGAAAAATGCGTCGCCACAGGAGCGGCGACGCCACATTGCTCAGGACGACTGAAAAACACTTTGCATATCAAGGCCAGAAAGACCAATTCTATGGGTAGGTTGGAGCATCCGCTCCAACCTGTATTTGCCTGACTCATCAGAGTTGGGTTTATTTCATTTCACCCACGCTACAGTAATTGTATTTTTGATCTTACGTGGTCAGAAATCCGCCGTCTACCCGCACTATGGAGCCCGTCATAAAATCCGAAGCTCCGCTGGCCAGGAACAACACCACCTTGCCCATGTCATCAGGAGCGCCCAGCCTGTTCAAGGGCACACGCGCCATGTGCATCGGTAGCATCTCTTCCATAGTCATATCCAGAGCCTTCGCCAAGCTCTCCGAAATTGTGGCAGCCCCGGGCGTCATAATTCCGCCCGGAGCTAAAGCATTGACCGTAATTCCATAAGTGCCCAACTCACTGGCCATAGACTTGGTAAGTGAGACCACAGCTGCCTTGGAGGCGCTGTACATTGTCTGGCCTCTCGCCGGAACCAACCCTCCAATCGAAGCTACATTAATGATCTTGCCGCCGTGTCCGGCTCTTATCATTTCCCTCACCGCAGCCTGTGAGAAGCGAATTGTACCTTTAAAGTTAATGTTAAACATCTTCTCCACAAATGCCTCATCGCTGTCCATAAACTTGGCCGCGGGGAATATGCCTGCGGCATTGACCAGTATATCCATGCTACCGTAGGTATCTATAGCGGCCCGGATTGCTTCCTCAGCGCTTCCCACTATACTCACATCAGCTTTTACAAACTTCGCCTTCCCGCCCTTGCTCCTTATCTGCTTTACCGTGTCTTTAGCCTCATTTACAGCTATATCGGCGATTATTAGACCCGCTCCGGCCTCTGCCAATCTAAAGGCTACACCCTGCCCGATACCCATGGCGCCGCCGGTAACCACAACCCCCTTTCCACTCAGATCGAAAAACTCCGCGATAGTCTTCTCTGCCATGTATAACTCCTTTCTGAAAATCAATAGTCTAAATTACAAGCAACTTAGCAGAAATTGGCAAAGGACACTCTAAAACATCCATGCTATGATGTCAACCACACTCTCTGATCTTCTTCGACGCCACAGGCAGCTTTGCCTTCTTTCAAAGGAATGCTTCAGAAAACTGAGGCTGTCCGAAAATAGCTCTACACCTTATTCCAGAAAAAGTATCAATTCGAAAACGAAGGCCAATTGTATAGGTAGGTTGGAGCATCCGCTCCAACCTTGCAAGATAAAAAAGGGGGGCATCCGCCTTTGGCGGATGCCCCCCCTATACTTCGAAATTCTGCCCAGATGCCCTATTTACACCACGATCTCAGCCCTCAACGTCTCCTGACCTCGCAGGAAGACAATCGTAATCCGGCTGCCGGGCGCCACGCCACTCATAGCGCGCTCCAGGTCGTCTGCGCCGCGTATCGGCCTCAGATTCAACTCCGTGATTATATCGCCGTTCCTTAAGCCTGCCCTCTCCCCCAGAGACGACGGATTCACACCACCCACAAGTGCTCCGAATACGGGCACCCCGCCTGTTCTCTGAGCCACCTTGCTGGCATCGGCCACCTTCAGTCCGAGATGAG
>JBBIRL010000089.1:0-7985 GCA_037441825.1 Dehalococcoidia bacterium
CCGGACTGGTGGAGCCTCACTTCTGGGAGCGCTTCTGCCGCGCCATCGGCAGAGAAGACCTTATCCCCTTCCACCATGCCAAGGGCGAGAAGCTGCACGAAGTGTATGGCATTATCAAGGAGATAATCCTTACCAAAACCCGGGATGAGTGGTTCCAGATTATGAAAGAGGCAGATACCTGTGTCAGCCCTGTACTGGAGCTTGACGAAGTGGTCAACGACCCCCAATTGCAGCATCGCGACATGTTTCCTGAGTTCGAGCATCCCGCGCTGGGCAAAATAAGGCAGCTTGGCATGCCTGTAAAGCTCTCAGAGACGCCAGCGAAGTTCAGGAGCTTCTCGCCTATCCTGGGGCAACATACGGACGAAATCCTGAAAGGCTTAGGCTACACCAGAGAGCAAATAGAGGAACTCCGTAAAGCAGGGGTTGTAAAATAGCTGTAGGGGCACAAAATTTTGTGCCCCTACAGCCCGTGATAAGGAAACACAAGCCTCTTCACCCCGGCTACACTATCCTCGGCAAAGCGGCGGGCTTGCTGTTTGACTCTGCTATCTAAACGCGGTTTCTCCGCATCTCTGAGCCTCTTTATGCCGTAAAGCTCTTGATAGCTTCGGGGTATCCTGTCAGGCCATTCGCGGTCCATCATTAGCCCGTAAGCCAGAGCCCAGCACCTGGCCACTACGCTCATCTCGTAGCCGCCGCCACCCACAGCAACCCACCTCGGTGCCAGTTGCCTCATCCTCTTTATCAGGCTGCTATATCCTTTTGTAGTCAGGTTAAGCTGAGTCATCGGGTCAAGGTAATGGGTGTCACAGCCGAGCTGGGTGAATACAATATCCGGCTTAAAGCTACCGACTAGAGCAGGCACCACGTGGTCAAACGCCCAGAGGTAAATCTCGTCGTCGGTATAAGGAGCAAGAGGAACGTTCACCGAATACCCCTTGCCTACCCCCACCCCTATCTCTGAAGGCTCCCCTGTGCCCGGAAACAGGATTCTCCCGGTCTCATGAAGCGAGATAGTGAGTGCCCGGTCACTATCATAAAATGCGTTTTGCACTCCATCGGCATGATGGGCATCGATATCGATGTAGGCTACCCTGAGCCCCTTCGCCAGAAGACGTTTTATGGCGATAACAACGTCGTTGAAAATGCAGAAGCCGGAGGCGCAATTCGGGGCCGCGTGATGCCCTCCGCCTGAATGGTTGAAAGCAACATTAACCTTTCCCTCAGCCACCAAATCCGCCGCCTTCAGAGTTGCGCCCACTATCCTGGTGGATACCTCATACATCCCGGGAAAGACGGGATTATCTCCGTACTCGCTGAAATTAAACCTGGCTGCATCGCGCAGCCTATCGCCGCGACTGAAGCACTTCACAGCCTCCACATAATCCTTTGTATGGAAACTGAGTAGCGCAGCTTCATCTGCCTTGTCAGGCACGACCAGTTTGGAAGTCGATTTATTAAAGGCGTGGTATGCCCTGAGCAACTCATAAGTGTACTTCAAACGGCTCGGATTAAATTCCTCATCCTCAACCATAGTACGCACCACCAGTCCCTCATCGTAGATAAAGGCTGCTTTCCTCATCCTTCGCTCACTATCTTCTCAAGCTCTCCGCTCATCCTTTGCCAGTGGGTTCCTCTCCAATAAACGCGGTGGCAGGAGGGGCATTGCATGTACTGGGTTTGAGTCTGAAAAACATAAGGGGGCACCAGTTCCTTTACCTCTTCCCTCTCCCTGGACACCAGGGGCTGATTGCACTCTAGACAAAGCGTGAACGGTTTTACCTTCTCAGCCAGGTTCAGCGCTTTCACCACCTGACGAAGCTGTGCCTTCACCTCTGCGCTCTCAACCAAAATGACTTTAAGGCGGCCAGTGGCAACCACGCGCCTCTTCAGTATCTGGGTATCCTTGGTCAGCAGCACCCTCCCCTCGGACAAAGCCAGCCGCACCAGCCTGTTATCATCGAGGTCATTGATGAACACGGTATCGAAGCCTGCGATCCTGAGCCACCTGGCCAGCCTGCCCACATTGGAGTCAACGATGAACTTCATGCCAGGATTTTAGCACAAAACAAATGCGCAGGTACTATTTACAGTCCTCTCGCCCCTGGAGGGAGAGAGTTAGAAAGAGGGGGAATAAAGGTTTCACCCTCACCTACCCTCTCCCGTCAAGGGAGAGGAATTTTTGTGTGTGATATAATCAACGCACAAGGGGGGAGCGTGCCTCGGTTTGAGGTGATTGACCACACGGCCGATGTCGGCATCGTCGCCTACGGCAGCGACCTCAAGGAAGCCTTCGCCAACTCGGCCTACGGCATGTTCAGCCTGATAGCTGACCTCGACGGAGTCAGAGAAAAGGTCAGCCGCAAGGTAGACATACAGTCCACTGACAGGGAGGCTTTGCTGGTAGACTGGCTCAATGAGCTACTCTATCTATTTGATGTAGAGCATATTATATTCAAAAGATTCGAAATTACCGCTCTGAGCCAAAAGAGGCTGCAGGCCAAGGTCTACGGGGAAAAGATAGATACATCGCGACACCAACTGAAGACGGCGGTCAAGGCAGCCACCTATCACATGCTCAAGATAGAGAGGAACAAGGGGGTAAAAGTCCGGTTTATCCTGGACATCTAGGGAGGAGGATGAGATGACAGAAGCTTGGCAGGGAACGCTGAACAAAATAGACGATTACCGCTGGGAGATACCCCAGTCATATAAACCGGGGATGAGGGTGCCGGGGCTGGTGTATGCAGATGAGAAAATGTTGCGCCTCATCAAGGATGACCAATCTCTGGAGCAGGTAGCCAATGTCGCCTTCCTGCCCGGTATAGTGGGCAGGTCGATGGCTATGCCCGACATTCACTGGGGCTACGGCTTCCCCATCGGCGGGGTTGCCGCTACCAGGGTCAGCGACGGCGTGGTCTCGCCGGGAGGCGTGGGATTCGACATCAACTGCGGCGTGCGCCTCATTCGCACTAATCTTACCGAGAACGAGGTCAAGCCCAAGATAGAGAAGCTACTTAACGACCTCTTCCACAATGTCCCCTCCGGTCTGGGCTCCGAGGGCAAGATTAGGCTCAAAGGCAAGGAGATAGAGAAGCTGCTGCGCAAGGGCGCAGCCTGGGCAGTAGAAGCAGGATTCGGTGAAACTGAGGACCTGGAGTACACCGAAGAGCACGGATATATGCAAGCAGCCGACCCTGAAAAGGTGAGCGAAAAGGCCAAGACCCGCGGCATGCCCCAGTCAGGCACACTGGGCTCCGGGAACCATTTCCTTGAGGTTCAAGTGGTGGATGAGATATATAACACAACAATTGCCCAGGTTTTTGGTATAGATGACATAGGACAAATACTCCTCCTGGTTCATACCGGCTCCCGGGGATTCGGCTACCAGGTCTGCGACGACTATCTGAAGACGATGGGCACCGCAGCCAGAAACTACGGCATCGAGCTCCCCGACCGCCAGCTTGCCTGCGCGCCGGTAAAGTCCCCCGAGGGACAAGACTATCTGGCGGCGATGGCCTGCGCCGCCAACTATGCCTGGGCAAATCGCCAGTGCATCACACACTGGGTCAGGGAGTCCTCCGCCAAGGTTTTCAACAAGAGCCCGCGCGATTTAGGCATGAGGGTAGTCTACGACGTGGCCCACAACATCGCCAAGATAGAGGAGCACCAGGTCGAAGGCAAAAAGCTCACGGTCTGCGTCCATCGTAAAGGCGCAACCAGGGCGTTCCCAGCCGGACATCCTGATGTGCCCAAGGCGTACCGCAAGGTGGGACAGCCAGTGCTCATCCCAGGGGACATGGGTCGCTACTCTTACGTAGCAGTGGGAACCGAGAGAGCTATGCAGGAGACCTTCGGCTCCACCTGCCACGGAGCAGGCCGGGTCCAGAGCCGTTCGGCAGCTAAGAGGAGCGCCCGCGGCTCCGATATTCTCGCCGAGCTGGCAGCCAAGGGTATCGCCGTAAAGGTGGCCAGCATCTCCGGACTGGCTGAGGAGGCATCGGCAGCCTACAAGGATGTGGCTGAGGTCGTGCATGTAACCGATGCCGCTGGCATCTCGACCAAGGTAATCAAAGCCAGGCCCATCGGGGTAATCAAAGGCTAATAGCTACACCTTCAGCCCTAGTATCATACAATATGCCGCACGTTCAGTCAGCACCTAAGCAACTTGACAATTTGGGTTGTTTTGTCATACAATTAGCTTTAATATGCAGTTACTATGCCTTGAGAGTACCATGAAAATTAATGTTGCCCAGCAACTTAAGGAGCATGTAGGGTCAGTCCGCCAATACGATATTGACGAGACAGACGAGAATGGATTCCCCATCCGGGGCAAGGTGCAATTACTTCGCACCAATAGCAGTATCCTGGTAACCGGCAGCCTCGAGACTATCGCCAGAGACGAATGCAGTCGCTGCCTCGAGCAGTTCCAATATCCCTTGAAGATAGATATCGAGGAAGAATATTTCCTGACCAGAGACCCGGTCAGCGGCTTACCTCTCCCTCCACCGACTGAAGCTGGCGCCTTCCTTATCGACGAGAACCACACTCTCGATCTGGGCGAGGCAGTGCGTCAATATAAGATAATTGCTCTTCCCATGAAGCCAGTCTGCCGTGAGGACTGCGCTGGATTGTGCCCTCATTGTGGACGCAACCTCAATTATGTAACGTGCGATTGTCCGCCTGCTCCTCCCGATGCACGCTGGGCTCCACTTCAGGCGCTGCGTATTAAGAACAAGCGTAGGGAGAGAAAGAAAGGGGTTAACTAGACAATGCCACCACTACCGAAGAGAAAATATCCTAAGGCACGGCAGGGAAAAAGACGCAGCCACCTCGGTGTGCTTGTCCCATCCCTTGTTCCCTGCACTCAATGCCACAACCTTAAGCCTGCCCACCAGGTTTGCCATTTCTGTGGAACCTATGCAGGAAGAGTGGTAATCAAAGAAAAGGCACCTAAGAAAAAGGAGTAATCCTTTTGGAGACAGCAAATGGTCGAGCTTGAAACAAAGTCGAAACCCAAGATTGCACACGTTTTCCCTGGTCAGGGATCACAGTCTGTGGGCATGGGCTACAAACTTTACCAGAGCTCACCTAAGGCAAAAGAGGTTTTCCAGGAGGCCGACGAGGCGCTCCAGTTTTCGATATCGCGGCTCTGTTTTGAGGGGCCCGAAGACGAACTCCGCCAGACTGTCAACGCTCAGCCAGCCATAATGACAGCTAGCATCGCCTGCTTGAAGGCCGCCTCAGGGGTCAACCATACGGTATCCCCCACTTTCGTCGCTGGCCACAGCCTTGGCGAATACACTGCGCTGGTTGCCGCCAACGTACTCGGGTTTACCGATGCTATCCGGCTTGTCAGAGAACGGGGACGCCTGATGCAAAAAGCTGGTGAAATCAAACCCGGAGGCATGGCAGCAGTCATCGGCCTCGATGAAGCAGTCTTAAGAGAGATATGTCGCGAGAGTGGCGCTGAGATCGCTAACTTCAACTGCTCCGCCCAGATTGTCATCAGCGGCTCGAAGGAGGCCCTGGCGCGCGCTATGGAATTGGCGAAAACCAAGGATGCGCGGCGGGTAATACCACTTCAGGTCAGCGGGGCCTTTCACTCAACCCTGATGCAGCCTACCATCGAAGGCATGTGTGAGGCGATCTCACAGATTAACTTCAGAACACCAGAAGTTCCTATTGTGGTCAACAGCACTGCCCAGCCGGTAACCACCGCCGAGGGAGTGAAAGAGGAGCTACTGCGTCAGCTATGTAACTGTGTTCAGTGGCAACCATCGGTGGAGTATATGTTAGGGGAGGGAATCTCCACTTTTATTGAGATCGGCCCTGGCCAAGTGCTCTCCGGCCTGATCAAAAGGATCAGCGATAAAGCGCGAGTTCTCAATATGAGCGATCCGGAGTCCATCAAAGCCCTAAACCTCTGAAACACGCGCCCCTATCTTTCCTGAAAAGAGTTGCGAATGAATTTATCTAATAGGGTTGCCATAGTCACAGGCAGCGGCCAGGGTATCGGCCGGGAGATAGCGCTGATGCTGGCAGAACTGGGTGCCAGCGTGGTGATCAGCGACGTCAACGCTGCTACGGCAAAGGAAGTCGCTGCCGAAATTGAGACGAAGAATGGGAAAAGCCTTGCCATTCCAGTCAATGTCACCATTACCGCGGAAGTGAACAAACTGGTGGAGCAGACGCTATCCTCGTTGGGCCATGTCGACATCCTGGTTAACAACGCCGGAATTACACGGGATGGCCTGCTTATGAGAATGTCCGAGGCGGATTGGGATCTGGTATTGAACATCAATCTGAAGGGCGCTTTTATTTGCACTCAGGCTGTGCTGAGGCATATGATAAGGCAGCGCTGGGGTCGGATCGTCAATATCGCAAGTGTCGTAGGCTTGACAGGAAATGCCGGACAAGCTAACTACGCTGCCTCAAAAGCCGGCCTGATAGGTCTTGCTAAAACCACTGCCAGGGAAGTTGCCTCGAGAGGCATTACGGTCAATGCCGTTGCCCCTGGCTTCATCGATACAGGCATGACTCAGAAGCTCAGCGAGAATGTGAAGCAGGAGTTTCTCAAGCAAATCCCTGTGGGTTTCATTGGCTCGCCCAAAGATGTAGCTTATGCCGTGGCTTTCCTCGTCTCAGAGGAAGCCCGTTACATCACCGGACAGGTGATAAATGTTAATGGTGGGATGGCGATGATATGATAGATTCCTACCTCTTCGCCAAAAAGGACTACGATAAGGCTTGTGCCACATATAAACAAGCCCTTCCCTTCCAGGGAGGTGCTTGCGTTCCTTAATCCCATCTCTTAGCGTGCTCGCCCATCAGCCGGCGGCATTTCACAGATAGCCCTGTTCTCAGAGATTCCCTAACTTGAAAGAAGATGGTAAAATAGGCAGAAAATGCGTACCGGATAGCCGGTCACCCGCGCAAATTAACAATAAGAAACAGCCTCAGTCGAGGGATTCATGCCAGGTATGAGGCGCAAGTCCAGGATAGTGGCGCTGCAGGCGTTGTTTGAGAGTGATTGCACCCGCCACAACGCAGAAACTTCCCTGAACAGGCTGGCCGAGGAGCAGGCACTGCCAGAAGCAGCTCTGTCTTTTGCCAAAGAGCTGGTCAATGGGGTGCTGGCTAACAAAAAGCGAATCGATTCCCTGATTCAGGCTCATGCTCCTAACTGGCCTGTGGAGCAATTATCGGTGGTCGACAGAAATATACTGAGGCTTGCAATTTTTGAGATTTCGATAGACAATAAAGTGCCATTGAAAGCGGCTATCAATGAGGCAGTGGAAGTCGCCAAAGCCTTTGGCAGCGAGAGTTCACCCAAGTTCATCAATGGAGTGCTCGGAGCGATAAGCCAGGCTAAAGTCAACAGCAGTCAGTAAGCGCTCAGTCAGACTATTTATCAGGAAGGAGACAGAAGGATGGCAACCATTCTTGAGAGAGTGAAAAGAATCGTCGTTAATCAATTAGGTGTTGAGGAATCAGAGGTGAAACCTGAGTCCTCCTTCGTTGACGACCTCAACGCTGACTCCCTCGACCTGGTAGAGTTGGTGATGTCTCTGGAAGAAGAGTTCAGTAATGAAGCGAATCGAATAGAGATCCCCGATGAAGATGCTGAAAAGATAAAAACAGTGCAAGATGCCGTTGATTATATTAAAGAACATGGGATAGAGGATGAGTAGTATCCGAACAATATAAGGCAAAAAAACCGGGGAATTGCGATAAGCTGCTAAGCCCCTGCAATAAATATCGTTACTCTCTCGTTATCGCAGTTCCCTATTTTTATGGTGAAATTACTTCGTCTGCGCGCGGTAACTCCCTCTTTTTATCTACGCCAAAAGACTTACCTCCAGAACCCAGCCTAAGAGATTCGGCCATTCCTTTTTCGTCGCTCCATTATAAGAGTGCCTGAAACTGTACTGTTTTCAAACATAGGTAACACTTTTTAAAGAGGGTTTGACACCCTGGTA
>JBBIRL010000090.1:0-4728 GCA_037441825.1 Dehalococcoidia bacterium
GCGGGCGTCGGCCACGACGCGCCGGATCTCCTCCAGCCGCGCCGGCAGCCCCTCCCTGCCACGGCAATCATGATCAGATGCTTGTATTTAGCAGGGATGTGAGGCAAGTCAAATACAAACTTGCGCTCCTGAGCCTGCTTGGGAATCCACTCAGGAAGCACCTTGGACATGAGAACCATGGGACGGGGCTCTTCGCCCAGGTTTTCCTCCATCATCTTCAGAATCTGCTCGATTGTGGGCTTCTTCTCTTCCATGTAGAACACCTCCTTTCTTCTTGTACTAGATTCAAGGTCAGCCTGTTACTTATTTAGACTTCTCTTCCTTATCCAGCGCGTTCATGATGAACTGAGTGACCTCCGATTTAGAGGGAATGCGCCCGGAGCAGACCAGTTCCTCATTCACCACCAGGCCCGGCGTGGTGAGGATGCGATATTCCATTATCTTTTTGATGTCCTTGACCTCCTCGATGGTGGCGTCTACGGCTAGCTCCTTCACCACCTGCTTTGTTATTTGCTCTACCTGCTGACATTTAGCGCACCCGGTGCCCAGAATCTTGATTTTCGTTTAATACCTCCTTTTGATTACAGAATGGCGTTAAACAGGTAACCGATGATTATTATGCCTATCGCCACCACACCGATAAATATCCCAATGAGCTGCCATTTGAGTACCTTGCGCAATATCATTGTCTCAGGAAGGGATAGCCCAACGACAGCCATCATGAATGCAAGTACCGTACCCAATGCTGCGCCTTTCTCCATAAGCGCCTGCACAATCGGTATGATACCGGCTGCATTGGAATACATGGGCACACCAATTAGAACCGCTGCCGGCACACTCCACCATGCGCTTTTGCCCATAAATGAGGCCAGCATGCCCTGGGGCACATATCCATGAATAGCAGCCCCAACAGCGATACCAGCTAGAATAAAGGGCCATACCTTGCCCACTATTTCACGTACGGCAGTCAGGCCATAGTGGACTCTATCCTCAAAAGTCATGCCCGACGCCGGAGAAGAGGCTTCAGCCATTTTGATTTCAGAAACCCAACCTTCAATGTATCTTTCCATCTTCAACTTGCCTATAACCCAACCAGCGCTGATGGCTATGACAAGCCCCGTCACTAAATAAATCAGGCCAATGCGCCAGCCGAACATACCGGCGAGAAGAACAAGGGCGACCTCATTGACCATCGGAGCAGCAATCAGAAAAGAGAGAGTAACGCCCAGGGGAATTCCTGCTTCCACAAATCCGATAAAAAGCGGCACGGCAGAGCAGGAGCAGAAAGGTGTTACAACCCCTAATCCACCGGCAAGCACGTTGCCAAAAATCTGACGCTTTCCCGCCAGAAGCTGGCGGGTTCGTTCCGGAGTAAAAAATGACCTTATAATTCCAACTACAAAGATAACTATGACCAGGAGGAGTATTACCTTCGGTGTATCATAAAGAAAGAATGCAACGCTGCTGCCGAGGTGGCTTGAAGGAGATAATCTGAATATGTCATAGGTAATGAAATCAGCCGCAGGTTTCAGCCAGTAATAAATAAATACCCATAAGGCCAGTCCGATACCAAGCCTAGTAAATAGCCTGGCCCTGTTTCCATTCTGCTTTCTAGCCGTGAGTGGCTCGGAAGGGGCCGAGTCATAATTGTATACGTCACTTTGTTTCATTTTATGTAGACCTCGTGAATCCTTCCCTAAATGCGCACTAACGCATATCTTGTGGCAAAAAAAGAGAGGCTATTTGTCACATTTCTGGACACAGCCGGCGCCAACGCGCCTGGCACTCTTGAGCCGCTCCCTGTCCTGCGCCACCAGCTCGTTGCCCTCAAGCCCTTTCCTTACAGCCTCGACCAGGTCGGCGGAATAGGGTTTCATTCCCTCTTCATCTATCGAATACAATGACCACAGGCCATCCTTCCGTAGCTTGAGGAAACCGGCATCGTAAAGAGCGCTCAGGTTACGGGAGGCCCTGGTCTGAGAGATATCCAGCGCCTGCATAACCTCGCAGACGCAGCACTCTCTCACCAGGAGCAGGTTCAATATCCTGAGCCTGGTCTCATCAGATAGGGCTTTCATAGCCTTAACTAAATCGCGCATCCTCACCTCCAACCTATATGCGCATTTTAGCTTATAGCATAGAGTATTTTTCGGTCACTGTCAAGCAGCGGGAAGCGGTTCTCCAATACTTCAGTTGGTACGATTCTTGCTCTGCCGCTCTATATCCGGCCGCTGCTTCGGGGGAATATTTGAATATATAAGAAAAGCAAGAGGGCTTACTGGAGCTCAGCACGCCCTCTTCAAGCATCCTGGCATCATCTGCCTTGCCGTTTACCTTTTCCGGGCGCACGGCTCTTTATGCTTCTCGGTGCATACAATTTTGTCACCGCACTTGGGACAAAACTTCCAGTCCGACCTTATTTCAGAGCCGCACTTTTTGCATTTCACTACTGCTGCTATTACCGGCATCTGCCTCCTCCTTAAAAGTTATTCAGCGAATCTGCAAGCCTGTTTGCTTAGCCCAAGGGTTTTATGCTCTCGGTTTACGCTCTTGCCTTGCCTTCCGGTGACAATATTTGCTGCAGGATTCCCCAGGAGGGTTTTGTTCTTCTATAGTCAAAGCCGCCAGAATCTCTTCCCGCCAGCGCTGCATGGTGTCGTGGTTAATAAAGTAGTGAATGTGATAGCCGCGCCTTACGCCCTTGACCAGCCCGGCAGATTTGAGAATCCGTATATGCTGGGAAACAGCAGACTGGGTGACTCCCAGAAAAGCGGCCAGGGCATTGACACAAAGAGCATCAGGGTCACGCTGGCGGCAGAGTAATCTCACCAATCTCAGGCGTGTAGGGTCAGCGAGTGCGTTGAAAATCGCAGCCTGCTCTATGATATTGCCTTGACTGTTTTCTTCTATATTCATCAGCTTATAAGCATATACTAATATATTTTATTATCTGCCCAAGCCTTGCATTTTGTCAAGTGCTATTTTGCCAGAAAAATTTTGCCAGAAATCAGGTAGAAATACGTACCTCTAATGGACAATAGATACTAGTCTTACTCAGGTAATATATGGTACATTCATAGTAGAGTATTGACATTCTGTCTAGGTGGATCAGAGTGCAGCCAGACCCGAACAGAAAGGAGTCTGAAAACATGAGAATTGACCTGAAAGACAAAACCTACGAAGTGGACGAGTCAGGCTTCTTAACAAATTATGATCATTGGGACGAAAATTTTGCATCGGAAATGGCACCCAGATTGAAAATATCCGAAGGGCTCTCGAAAAAGCACTGGGACGTAATTTATTTCATTAGAAAATATTTTTTCAAAAACGGAATATGCCCCAGAGTGTTCGAGACATGCAAAGCAAATAAATTGGCTATACGGGACCTGGAGAAGCTCTTTCCCACCGGCTACCAGCGAGGAGCCTGCCTGCTGGCAGGTATAAGTTACAGGGACCGACTGGTAAACTACTATGGCGAACCAGTTCATATAGGTGTGACTGAAAAAGAAGTAGTTAAACCAAAGGATAAAATTTACAGGATAGACGTATATGGATTCTTGGCGGATTCCGGTGAATGGGACAAGGACTACGCGTTGAATAAAGCGTTGGAGATGAAGATTCCGGGCGGATTAACGAAAAAGCACTGGGAGATACTGCAATATCTTCGTGATAGCTGGCAAAAAAATGGAACCGTACCAACCGTATACGAGTGCTGTGAATCAAACCATATCGAGGCAGAGGACCTGGCAAAGCTATTTCCAGACGGCTATCAACGGGGAGCCATAAAAATCGCAGGATTGAAAATAAAATAGAAATCTCCCTGCTATTTATGCTCAAGGTGATTTACCTACATCCCGAATCGCTTCAAACATATGCGTAGAAATCTTTAAACTTTTCTAGGTATTATTGCCTATGCCATAATAAGCCAATTAGCCGATGTCTGCTACCTAGCTGTAGAGTATCATTTTCTTCAGTCTGTCGAATAACTATGTTACTGTCTAACCATGGCTCTGAAAACACTGCTGACGCAAAATAAAAACTCCATTTTGCAAAGATGGTTCAATCTGATAGCAGATACCTATCCCACCGGCGTCTCAGGTTTCCTCAAGGATAGCGATAGATTCAGCAATCCGGTAGGCTATACAATTTCCCAGGAAGTAAATTCTCTATATGAAGAGCTCCTGCAGGGTCGGGTGGACTCCGACAAAGCCGCCGCCTCCCTTGACAATATTATTAAAATCAGAGCAGTTCAAGACTTCTCCCCTCAGCAAGCCATCTCCTTTGTTTTCCTGTTGAAGAAAGCTGTGACGGATGAGCTGGGAAGCGAGATCGAGAAGAAACAGGCTTTGGGGGAATGGTTGGACTTTGAGCCCGGGATAGATAAATTGGCATCCATAGCATTCGACAAATACGTGAAATGCCGCGAGAAAATCTGCGAACTCCGGGTAAATGAGGTGAAGGCTGACAGAGAGATAGCTTTCAGATTGCTCAGATTGATGGGAGGGAAAAACGGGGAGCACGGCGAGGCTGTGGAATGAGTGCCGTGTATCTGGTCTTCGGAATCATCATACCCTATGCCGCTCTTTTTATATTCATCGTGGGCCTTGTCTATCGCATCGTGAAATGGGCACGCTCACCCGTCCCCTTCCGCATTCCCACAACCTGCGGGCAACAAAAATCCCTCCCCTGGATCAAGGCAAAAAAAATCGAAAACCCTTACAATACTGC
>JBBIRL010000090.1:4738-7882 GCA_037441825.1 Dehalococcoidia bacterium
TATTGGCAGGATGGCACTTGAAGTGCTCGCGTTCCGGTCACTGTTACGGAACACGAAAACCGAGCTGAGACAAGGGATTCAGAAACTCGTCTATAAGGATAGCAAGTTACTCTGGCTGGGGGCAATTGTCTTTCACTGGAGCCTTCTTATCATTCTACTCAGGCATTTAAGACTGTTCGTCGAGCCTGTGCCTGCCTTTGTCATCTCCATCCAGAGATTGGATGGGTTTTTCCAGATAACTCTACCAGCGCTGTATATAACCGATATCCTAATTGTGTTAGCCCTGGGCTACCTCTTATTCAGAAGGATGGCCAGCGCGCAACTACGCTATATCTCGCTGTTCTCCGACTACTTCGCTGTTTTGCTGCTCCTGAGCGTAGCCCTTTCCGGCATTTTTATGCGGTACATTTTCAGAGTAGACCTTGTGAGTGTCAAGGAGCTGGCGCTGGGGGTGCTCAGCTTCCATCCCTCTATCCCTGCTGCCGGAATCGGCCTGGCCTTTTATGTCCATCTTTTCCTCGTTTGCACTCTATTTGCTTACTTGCCATACAGTAAACTGGTGCACATGGCCGGGGTCTTCCTCAGCCCGACGAGAAACCTGGCAAACAACAGCCGCATGCGCAGGCATATCAACCCCTGGAACTATACTGTCAAAGTCCACACATATGAAGAGTGGGAGGATGAGTTCAGAAGGCACATGAAAGAAGCCGGGTTGCCTTTGGAAAAGGAATAAGATGACGGATACAGCACAAAAACCAGAAGAATTATTGAAGTTAGATTACAAACCCCCCAAAAAGGGGTGGATGAAAACCCCGGTTGATTTTAAAAAGGGCACTTATTGCTACAGCGCGCCACAGAAACATCAGGAATATCTGGGACTTCCGTACCCGAGACAATGGCAGCCATTCGACAATGACTGGAAGCTGCCGGAGAACTGGAAACAGATAATACTCGACGGAATGAGCGACCGTCTGAACAAATACCGGTCATTCCGGCTCTACATGGATATCTGCGTACGATGCGGTGCCTGCGCTGACAAGTGTCACTTCTTCATCGGCACCGGAGACCCCAAGAATATGCCGGTGCTCCGGGCTGAGCTGCTCAGGTCAGTTTACAGGAAGTATTTCACCTTAGGGGGAAAGCTCTTCGGCAAAATTGGGGGAGCCCGGGAACTGACAGAGGATGTGCTGAAAGAGTGGTTCTACTATTTCTATCAATGTACCGAGTGCCGCCGCTGCTCGGTCTTCTGCCCGTATGGCATTGATACCTGTGAAATAACGATGATGGCGCGAGACCTGCTCAGTCTGGTTGGCTGCAACGTGGGTTGGGTCATTGAGCCTGCATCCAACTGTTTCAGGACAGGCAATCACCTCGGTGTGCCCCCCCACGCGTTCAAGGATACCCTGGATTTTGCCCTAGGAGAGATAGAAGATTTAACCGGCATTAAAGTGGACGCTTCTGTTAACAGGAAGGGCGCTGAACTGCTCTTCATCACGCCGTCAGCCGATTACTTCGCAAGCCCCCACTGGTACACTTTCCTGGGATATTTGATGCTTTTCCACGAAATAGGGCTTGACTACACCTGGAGTGCTTACGCCTCTGAAGGCGGTAACTTCGGCCTCTTCCACTCCGCTGAGATGATGAAAAGGCTGAATGCCAAGATGTACGCCGAAGCCAAGAGACTGGGAGTAAAATGGATACTCGGCGGAGAGTGCGGCCATATGTGGAGGGTTGTCCACCAGTATATGAATACCGCTAACGGTCCCGCAGATTTTCTGGAGGAACCGGCATCTCCGATAACGGGTACGAAGTTTGAGAATGCGAAAGCTACAAAGATGGTTCATATCTGCGAATTTACCTCCGACCTTATCAAGAACAATAAATTGAAGCTAGAACCGAGCCGAAATGACCACTGGAAGATGACATTCCACGATTCTTGCAATCCGGCCCGTGCTATGGGGCTTCTTGAGGAGCCGAGGTACATCATCAAAAATGTGTGCAACAATTTCTATGAGATGCCGGATAATACCATAAGAGAATACTCCTTCTGCTGCGGCAGCGGGGCCGGTCTGGGCTCAGATGAGAATATAGAAATGAGGTTGAGAGGCGGCCTTCCCAGAGCGAACGCTGTAAAGTATGTTAAGGAAAAACACGGGGTGAACCTCCTTACTTGTATTTGCGCTATTGATAGAGCTGTGCTTCCGACCCTGTTGCAGTACTGGGTTCCGGGGGTGGAGGTCAGCGGCCTTCATGAACTGGTAGGGAATGCGCTGGTAATGAAAGGTGAGAAGGAACGAACAACCGATATGCGTGGTAAACCCCTCCAACAAAAGGAAAACTGATGTACGACAAAGGCAAAATTATAGCCGGAATTATTATCTTTCTAATTCTGATTACCTTTCCTATCTGGTATCTCACAGCTCACAGTCAAGCCAGTCATGTGCCCCAACTCCAAACTCCCATAGGCAATGAGTGCATAGAGTCCACAAGCTACATGTTAGATAACCACATGAAATTGCTAGATGAGTGGAGGACTCTGGTTGTCCGTGAAGGGAACCACACCTACGTAGCCAGCGATGGGAAAGAGTGGGATATAAGCCTTACCGGGACTTGTCTGAGTTGTCATAACAAGGCCACATTCTGCGACCAATGCCACAACTATGAGGGGGTAACCCCCAATTGCTGGAGTTGTCACTTTGCCGGCTATTAATACCTGCTTGCCCTTTGTCTTTAATGATGTGGTAACTCCTAATTGCTGGAGTTGCCACATCAGCAATCCTAGCATTGGCAATAGTACTGGGGAGCAATAGATGGACATCGACAGGCGAGGATTCATAAAAATAGCGGGGGTCGCCATCGTGGGGCTTCTGGCAGCCAAGCCGATTTTTGATGTACTCTCGCGGACTGAAACGCCGAAAAAGGCTGTAGCAGCGGAAGCGCCGACCCAGACGCCGACCCAGACAAAGTGGGGCATGGCTATTAAACTCGGAAACTGCAAGGATGGATGTACAGAATGCATAACTGCCTGCAATACCGTCCACAACGTGCCCGATATCCCTGACCCGAAGCATGAGATCAAATGGATATGGGACGTTAATTATGAGGACGTATTCCCCGAGCAAAACAGCCCATTCCTTGCTGATT
>JBBIRL010000091.1:0-7839 GCA_037441825.1 Dehalococcoidia bacterium
GTTCCACTCGAAAACGCAGATACTGGACGAGCTGATTGGTGACGACAGAATAAGCGGAATCATAGACCTGACAACTTTTGAGGTTATGATACCGATATCTTTCCATCTGCCGGCGGAGATGGCGGAGGGCAGGCTCAGTATTGCTGGCGAAAAGGGACTTCCTCAAGTTATCGTTCCCGGCGGTCTGGATATGTTCATCTTTCCGGGGACAAAGGAGACTGTTCCTACCGAATACAGCAAACGGCCAATTCACGTGCACGGCCCTGATATAGTTCTGGTAAGGACCACCGGGGAAGAGGTAGCAACGGCGGGCAGAGTCCTTGCTAAGAGGGCGAACAGCGCAAAAGGTCCCATTGCCATAGTGATTCCGCTGGGTGGTTTCTCGTCTGTGGATGCGGAAGGGCAGCATTTCTATGACCCGCAGGCTGATGCTGCATTTGCGCGAGTGATTAAGGATAGTGTAAAAAATAAAGTTGACATAATAGAAGTGGATGCACATATAAATGACGCAAAGTTTGCCCGAAAGGTAGTTGATACCTTCGATAAGCTGCTTAACAAGGGAGGCGCCCAGCATGGCTAAGAGATTCACCAGGAAGGAAATTCTGAGAAGGCTCAATAAGACGATCAAGGAGGGCAGGCCGATCGTAGCTGCCGGTAGCAGCGCAGGTATCATAGCCAAATGCGCTGAGCTCGGTGGCGCTGACTTAATAATGGTCTATAGCTCAGGCAGAGAAAGGCTGAGAGGGCTTCAGACCAATATTGTGGAGAACTCCAATGAGGAAACGCTGAAGATGTTCCAGGAAATACAGCATGTGGTGCAGAACACGCCCATCATCGGCGGAATTCACGCCACCGAGTCTCTGGGCAGCGACCTGGCGAAAATGGTGAGAAAGTTCATAGATATAGGGTTCTCAGGAATAATAAACTTCCCCACCTTTGGCTTCTTCGATGACAAGAGATGGCGCAAGGAAAGAGAGGCTCAAGGGATAGGATTCTCAAGGGAGATCGAACTGATACGTGTAGCCCATGAAATGGGCGTATTCAGTATGGCCTATGTCTTCTTCCCGGCAGATGCGCGTGCTATGGCTGAAGCAGGAGTTGATGTCATGGTCGCCCATGCAGGAGGTACCGCCGGAGGGCTGGTCGGGTTCGATTCTATAGCGACGCCCATGAAAGACGCAGCAGCCCTGGTGCAGCGGATTATAAAGGCAACCAGGAAGGTGAACCCGGGTATCATCTGTCTGGCTCATGGAGGTCCCATCGTAAGCCCTGAGGATACCAGGTACATCTATGGACACACAGATGCGGTGGGCTTTGTAGGGGCTTCCAGCATCGAGAGAATCCCCGTAGAGAAGGCAGTTACGGGGATAGTCAAGGAGTTTAAGAGTATAAAGTCGAGGGGGAAAGGATAGCCATCATCAGAAGTTAAAACTTCGGTTTTAATCCAGCCTGTTTGCATAATTCATTGGCTGTTATCCGGTCAAGTGTGCGATGCCTTTTAACAGGTATTGTCTTCGTATTATTCGTGTATATAGAATGTTTTTTCCCCTCTCGTAGCAAATAGAAACCATGTTCCTCGAAGTATTTTACCAGTTCACTTCGCTTTATGGACATTTTAGACCACTACAGGCAATTGTTCCAGAAGTGCGCCGCCGACAGGGATTTCTTTATCCTGTTGCTTGTAGGCTTTAATCATTTCTATAAGCGCGTCTTTCAGCAATTCCCTACACTCGTCGAGCGTTTTGCCTTCAGTTACCACCTCAGGCCATTCCACTAGTTGTCCCATGTAGCCAGAGCTTATTCTTGTGTACTTAGCGGTGTAGTTACTCACCATTGGAGGCCTCCAACCATCTTGTAATGCCCGATTCATATTATACCAAGGATTCATCTTGGGAAATAGCCCAATAAATTGGGCAACTACATTAATTATTTCCCGGTTGAACCGTGGCCGCCAGAGCCGCGCTCAGTATGAGAAAGCTCTTCAACCTCGACCAGCGGCAGGTCTGCCACTTTGCTGACGACCATCTGGGCTATCCTGTCGCCATGCTTTATCTCAAAGGTGGCATTCGGGTCGAACAGGTACATGGTAATCAATACCTCGCCTCTATAGTCGCTGTCTATTGTTCCGAGGGTGACACCAACGCCTTTTGAAGATAGGCCGGACCTGGGGCGTATCTGAACATCGTATCCCCTGGGCACTTCGATGGCGATGCCGGTGGGAATGAGCTTGGGTTGAGTCCCCACAAGTGTAACAGTCCCCTCATCTATGCAGGCGAAGATATCGAACCCTGTGGAGCCGGGTGTGGCCCGCCTGGGCAGCTTCGCGTTGGGGCGCAACCTCTTGATTTTGAGTGAGGGTTTCTCTTGGGTCACTGGCTCCTCAATTCGGGGATGCCCTAGACGGAGTGGGTTCTGCCGCAGTGCGGGCAACTCACGGTGGCCTTTCCGATGTTGGAAGGGACCTTCAACCTGGTGCCGCATTCGCAGTCTATAATCTTGTAGCCACTCTTCTGCCACAGCAGGTCTCCGACCTCGCGGGTGCGTTCCACTCTGCTCGGCTCGGGCTCTTTCAGCGTCGCTTCGGGTGCGGCTGCCCGCAGCCCGACAGCACCGGCGCCGGCAAGGGCGGCGGCTGGCATAAGGCCTGCGCCGCCTTTGTGTACCTGTTGGTAAGCCTTATCGTAATCAACATAGGATGCACCTCCGGCCATGGCGCGGAGGATGCGTATCCTCTCGGACAGAGGTGGATGAGTGGCAGTAAGGTCGCTTACCGCTTTCCCCTGCGCTCGGAAGGGATTAACGATATACATGGGGGCTGTAGCCTGATTGGCTGACTTCAACTGGCCGGTCGAAGCGCCGAGTTTCTCCAGCGCCGAAGCCAGCCCCTCCGGGTATCTGGTGTATAGAGCGGACGAGGCATCTGCCAGGTATTCCCTTTTTCGGGAGATGGCGAAGTAAATAAGTTGAGCCATGATGGGCGCCAGTATCATCAGGAGGATGGCTACTGCAAGGATTATTAGCTGTCCCTGGCCTCCTCCTTTAGATGACCTCCTACCGCCGCCACTGAAGATAAGGACCCGTGAGCCATACCAGGCGAGGATGACAATTGTTCCCAGAAGCACACTGCACAGCGACATCAGCAGCACATCGCGGTTCTTGATGTGAGACATTTCATGTCCGATGACGCCTTCCAGTTCATCGCGGTTGAGCTTTTGCAGCAACCCGGAGGTGATGGCGACGGAGGCTTTGTTAGGGTCTCGTCCGGTGGCGAAGGCATTCAACGCAGGGTCGTCGATGATGTAGACGTCGGGCATCTTGGGCAGCCCAGAGGCGATTTTCATCTCTTCGACCACGTTGTAGAGGCGGGGGTGGTCATCGGGGCCTATCTTTATCGCCCCCGACATTGATAGCAGGATACTGTCACCCTGGAAGTAGGCGACGAGGTTCATTATCGCCCATATTACGAGGGCGATGACGAGGCCTGCGATGCCGTTGCCGAAGGCATAGCCCAAGCCGAAGCCGATGAGGAGCAGCAATATCCCCATGGCTGCGACTAATATCACGGACCTGACCTGATTGGACCTGATTTGTTCCCACATAGCTGACTAAGGTTTCGGCTGCTCGAAGCTGACCTTGGGCACTTCCCTCTCTTCAGCTTTCTCAACCTGAAAGAACTCACCCTGTTTGAAGCCGGTCATGCCTGCTACGATGTTGGAGGGGAACATCTGGGTCTTATTATTGTAATTCAAGACCGAATCATTGTAGAACTGACGCGAAAAGCTAATCTTATTTTCAGTTGTGGTCAACTGCTCCTGAAGAGCCAGGAAGTTCTGGTTGGCTTTCAAGTCGGGATAACGCTCGACTACAGCGAGCAGCCTGCCCAAGGCGCCGCTGAGTTCGCCTTCAGCCTTGGCCTGAGCGCCCACGCCCTGGCCTACTGCTTGCTGAGCGATGTTGCGGGCTTTGGTAACTGCTTCCAGGGTAGCTCGCTCGTACTGCATATAGCCCTGAACTGTCTGTACCAGGTTCGGGATCAGGTCGTGCCTTCGCTTGAGCTGGACATCGATCTGCGCCCAGGCATTCTTCACCTGGTTGCGCAGCCTCACCAGTCCATTGAATATGAACACGAAGTAGAAAAGGAGCACCACTACGATTCCGATGATGACCCAGACTGCAATCATGAAACACCTCCGCTACATTTTTTGTTTACTTACGTGATTTGAACGCTTTCCCGATGAAACCCATAACGTGCCCGTGATGGTTTGTGGCGGGAACCGAACTCTCTGAGAGTTGCGATAACAACTGGTCAACCTCACCACCATCGAACCATAGCCCATCTCCCTTGGGGCAGGCGTCGATGAGCACCTTCGGTTTCTCACCTATAGTTACCTTCCTCATCTTCTTGTTGCAGATGGGGCACTTTCTCTTTTTCTCCGATGTCTTGGCTTCGGGTGCGGTGGTGAAGTAAGCTGGGTACAGATGGGGGTCTTCCAGTTTCTTGGTCTCTAGGAAAAGCTCCAGCTCTCCGGCATCGAACCAGGTCCCACCGCAGTGCACACAATGGTCAACCTCAATCTTGTCGTGCTCGACTACTATCATGATGTTCTTACAGACAGGGCATTTCATTAAGGTGAACCCCCAGATGTATTATTGCAAGTGTAGACAAAGAACCAGTCTATGTCAAGAGTTTCGCTTGACAGTCCGAATGGGAATTGGTACAATTCCTTGGTACGCAATTTTTGGGAGGAAGACGATTTACGCTGTAGTGGAGACTGGCGGAAAGCAGTACAAGGTCACCCCGGGGCAGACCATTGAGGTGGAGAAGCTCGCTGCCGGCGGGGATACTATTGAGTTGGGCAGGGTTTACCTTGTTGCCGATGGCGATAAGGTCACTGTGGGCAAGCCTACTGTACCCGGGGCTAAGGTCATAGCCACTGTGGTGGGCGAGGGTAAAGGTGATAAGATAATCGTGTACAAGTTTAAGGCTAAGGTGAGATATCGCAGAAAGAGGGGACATCGCCAGCCTTATACCAAGCTTGCTATCAAAGAGATAGTTGTGGGCTAGGGGAAGGAGACTGAGAGGAAATGGCACATAAGAAGGGCGGCGGCAGCACGCGGCTGGGGCGCGACAGCAAACCCAAGATGCTGGGCGTCAAGCGCTACGATGGTCAGCTAGTCAGTGCCGGAACGATATTGGTACGGCAGCGGGGCACACGTATTCATAAGGGGAATAACGTAGGTCTGGGCCGGGACCACACGTTGTTCGCTCTTGTGGATGGCATTGTTAAGTACGAGCCAGCCTCAAAGGACAGGAGAAAGGTGAGCGTTTACGCCGCTGAGGGAGAGAAAGCACAATGAAACCGAAAATCCATCCTGAATATAAAGAGGCTAAGGTTGTCTGTGCCTGCGGCAATACTTTTACTACCCGTTCCACGAAACCGCTCCTCAAAATTGAGCTGTGTAACAAGTGTCATCCCTTTTTCAGCGGTGGAGAGCGCCGGATTGTGGATACTGCAGGGCAGGTGGAGCGCTTCAAGCGCAGATATAAAGTCAAGGAAACTAAGGAAGTCAAAGAAGTTAAGGAATAGTCGAAGCAAATGGCACAAAGATAAGCTGGGGCGTCCGCCATCGGCGGACGCCCCTTTTGTTTAGGAGCAGCATTGGCTAAGAGATTCTATTACGGCGGGCAGGCAGTCATCGAAGGCGTAATGATGCGCGGCCAGAAGGGCATAGCGGTCGCTGTCCGCCGCCCCAACGGCCAGATTGCCTTAAGCAGCGAGCCCCTGAGCGGGCTGTCCACAAGCCGGATTAGAGAGATCCCCCTGGTACGCGGCATAGTAGTTCTGGTGGAGACCCTTGTTTTAGGAATACGAACCCTTTTCTATTCAGCTTCGGTGTCAGTGGACGAGGAGATAAAGATCAGCCCCTGGCTGCTTTGGGGCAGTGTCGCTGTGGGCTTTATCGTGGCTCTGGGGCTATTCCTGGCGCTCCCGCTGCTGGCAACTCACTTTCTTGACCCCTACGTTTCCTCAACAGAAAGCAATCTCATAGATGGGGTTATCCGCCTCGTTATCTTCATTATTTACCTGGGGTCTATATCCCTGATACCCGATATTCGCCGCGTGTTCGCCTATCATGGGGCAGAACACAAGACAATAAATGCCTACGAAGCCGGCGAACCTCTGGAGGTGGAGAAAGTCCGAAAATACAGTACCGCACATTCCCGCTGCGGCACGAACTTCATCCTCATAGTGATGGTGATCGCCATTATCGCCTTTGTTTTCCTGGGACGTCCCCCGCTATGGCTGCGCTATGTGGAGAGGATTCTGCTTCTTCCGGTGATCGCTGCGGTAAGTTACGAGGTAATAAAGTTCGGGGCTGCGCATATCAAGAACATTGTGGTGCGCATTGCTCTGACCCCTGGCCTCGCCCTTCAGGCGATGACCACGAGGCAGCCCGATGACAGGCAAATCGAGGTCGCTATCTCAGCGCTGCAGCGGGTTCTTGTCCTCGATGCTGAGCCCCCGCCCAAGCTCGCGGAAGAAACAACTTCTGTTACCGGTGTGGCAGACGGGCCCGGTAGCGTCCACCTGTAATAGGATTGTGTCCTCGTCGCAGTCTATGAACACCTTCTTCACATTAAGGTAGTTGCCCGAGGTTGCTCCTTTATGCCACAGCTCCTTGCGGCTGCGGCTGTAGAACCATGCCTGTCCGGTGGCAAGGGTCTTTTCCAGGGACTCCTGGTTCATGTAGGCCACCATGAGCACCTCGCCGGTTTTGGCGTCCTGAGCTATGGCTGGAATCAAGCCTTTATCGTCAAATTTTACCATGTCTCCTGCCTTTTCAATCGAAGTTCTCGCATTGCTTTAAACGCTTCGCTTAATTTTACATCGCCGGTATATATCGCCTTGCCCACGATGGCTCCCTCCGCCCCCAGCTCGGCGAGCTTGGTCAGGTGGTGAACCGAGCTTATCCCGCCGGCGGCGATGACAGGCGCGCTGACCTGAGATAGGAGCCCGGCAATCGCTTCAAAGTTCGGGCTGGTGAGCGTACCGTCGCGGCTGATATCGGTGTAGATGAAGCGCATTACACCGAGCTCAATCATTTTCCCCGCCAACTCGCTAGCTATCACCGTGGATTCCTGAAGCCAGCCTCGAGTAGCTACCATGCGATCTTTAGCATCTATGCTGATGATAATCCGGTCACCGAACCTCTGGCAAGCTTCCTGCACCAGGTCTGGCTTCTCTACGGCTACCGTGCCCAGAATGGCTCTCTCCACACCTGCGGCGAAAAGCTGCTCGATGGTCTCTATGCTGCGTATACCGCCACCGACCTGAATGGGGATATCGATGGCAGCCACTATATCCTCGACGGTCTCTAGATTGACTGGCTTTCCCTGGGCTGCGCCATCGAGGTCAACTATGTGCAGCCTGCGGGCTCCTTCGGATTGCCAGCGCAGGGCAACCGATACAGGGTCATCGGAGAATACGGTCTCCTTCCCGTAATCGCCCTGGAAGAGACGTACGCATTTACCGTTCCTCAAGTCTATAGCTGGGATTATATCCATGATTGGTTCATTCTAACATAAGTTGGAATGTAGGGCTAATGGTTGTAGGGGCGACTGGCCGGGATGTCAAATGTAGGGGCACGGCATTCCGTGCCCCTACATATTTAATATTGACATAATCAATATAATGTGTTATATTTAATCGTAATATGATGACATAATGATAAGGAGATATTGATGAGGATCTTACATATCATTGGTGCACTTTTCGGGCTTATTTTAATGGCTAAATTATTCTTTTGGGCAATATCGTACTCTGCAAACCCTACGCC
>JBBIRL010000092.1:0-7789 GCA_037441825.1 Dehalococcoidia bacterium
AGACCTCCCCAACCCCACCCCAAATGTATACCATGTATCATAATATTTCTCACCCTCGGGGAAACCTTATTGACACGTGTAGGTTACTGTGATATAAAGCGAGCACCAAAATCTCGCACGAAGCAAGAAGGCGCTATGGCTCAAAAAAGCAAACAAGTACCCCGGATAGAATGCTCTGTGAGCTATTCCCTCAGTGACCAGAGCGGCCAGGTGAAAGCCAGCGGCGAAGCCAGGGCACGAGTCGATGAAGAGAGCCTTGCCATTTTCCCCGAAGCCGGCGAGACGCTGTTTTTCTCGCTGAGGGATATCCTTGATATCTCAGAAGCTGACTACAAGATTCACCTGCCTTTGTCTTCTGGAGAGAGACTTACTCTCTTCAATATCGGCTACCAGTACCAGGATTTGTTGAGGAACCTTTCCCAACTCCGTAACGAAATGTTGCTGAAAGATATGCTCATGAATGAGAAACTTAGAAAGTCAGGAGTGGAGGCAGAGTACGTTTATTACGATGAAACGGGCAAGGAAAAACAGAGGGGGAAATGTGAACCGCGCTTGTATGAAACCGGGATTGTATTGATGCCGGAAAAGGGAGAGCTCACCAGGATGCCGTATAGCGATATCTCGGAGTTGCACGCCGAGGACTATACTTTCACCATCACCTCGGAATCTGGCGAGAGGGTCGTTCTGTCAAAGATGGCCGGCCAGTTCGATCCTTTCAGGAAAGTTATCTCTGACTCGATGAACCAACTGGCTCTAAGAGTCCAATTGTGGCTCAAAGAGCTGCTGCCCGAAGCCAATCCGTCAGTGATAAGGGAAGCGGCTCGCTTTATGAAAGAGGGAAAGGCAGCCAGGAGAAGCGACATCGAGTCGCTTTCCCCGGAGCTGTGGAAGCGACTGGAAATGCAGTTGGAAACTGCAGGCCTGAATGAAGAATATGGCTTCCTGAAGGCACTTTCGCAGCAGGACAAAATCTGCATCGGATTCAAGCGCGGGCTCCTGGGGGATTTGACCGGAGACTATATCTGGTTTCTGATCCCTATCTACAGCACGAATTCGCAAGAGCCGGGGAATGCGGTTGCTATGGAGGCAGCTTCGGAGGATGGCGGGGGAAAGGCGACCTACTTTTTCCGGATAGTAAGTAGAAAAGATTACCCCGCACTTAAAAACATACAAGATACGCACAAAGAAGCTGACAATTTTATCAAGAGGATTAATCGCTGTATGCTCGCTACTAATTTCAGGAGAGAACCGATATATTTATCGGACGAAAAACTGGCAGCGACTCAGTACACAAGATACAGGTTCGCCATACAAAAACTGCCGGCGCTCCAGACCTTGAGGAGGCTTTTCATCGGCAGGGTAATCCATTCGTCCCTGGAGCAGTGGAAACAAGATGTGGCGGAGCTGCTCAAATTCAATGTAACCACGCTGGACGATAGCGTGAGATGGGCGAAAGCGACAACCGGCACCGAAGCTGCTGATGTTGTTACTAAGCAAGATTCCGGGGGTTAATGGTATAATTATATATGGCCGCACATCAAAAAGCATGGAGGAGGTTGAGGCATGCCGGGATATAAGCATCCCTGCCGCTTCTGTAATGCGTTGATTTCAGCGGATTCGAATGTCTGTCCTGCGTGCGGCAGGGCAAATCCGCTGGGCCCCATCAGATGCCCGAAGTGTCAAAATCCAATCGAGAAAGGTTGGAAGAAATGCGGCAATTGTGGCCTATCCCTGGAAATAACCTGCCCCAAATGTGGCAAGACCACTTTTTTTGACGATTCATGCGAGTTCTGTAATGCCCGGCTGGTGGTCGTATGTCCCAAATGCAAATTAGAGCAGCCGCCGATCGGAGAGAAATGTATAAAGTGCGGCAAACCATTGAAAAAATAGGGAGGGATCGAGAAAGGGGGAGACATGGCATTACAACCATTTACCAGGAACTTTGCAGACAACAGCACAGATGCAGGATTTCAGTTTACCTTCTTCTGTGACATCTGCGGAGACGGGTATAAGACAAAATTCAAAGAGGCCAAAACATACAAGAAAGGGAGATTTTTCCGCGGCCTGGGAACGGCAATCTCCATAGGTGCCGAGCTGGCCGGAAAATCCAATGTGGGATGGACTGCCGACAGGGGTGCAGACGTAATCTCAGAGAAATTTCAGGGGATGACTCCCGAATGGCATAAAGAGCACGAAGCAGCCTTTGAACTCGCTCAGAATGAAGCCAAGGGACACTTCTATCGCTGTCCCAAATGCAACAAATACGTATGTGAGAACGACTGGAACGAGCAACTGGGGCTGTGCGTTACAGACGGACCGCGGATGAATGTTGAAGTAGCTGCTGCCAGGGCGGAGAAGATGGCCGCCGATATCAAAGACAAAGCAGCAGCTACTCAGGTATTCACCGGCGAGATAGAGAGCAAACAGACGCTCTGCCCGCAATGCGGCAAGCCTGCTGGTGAAGGCAAATTCTGCAATAACTGCGGTGCGCCGCTTGGACTTATACAATGCCCCAAGTGCGGTGCCAAGAGTCAGGCCGGGACACGGTTCTGCGGAGAGTGCGGCACAAAGCTGGCCTAGTCACGGTGTCACCGCATGAGACTGAAATCTCAGGAGTCCTATATTCTTGGGAAAACAAGAAGGGGACAATGAGCAAGCCTCTCGCTTGTGCATTGTCCCCTGTAAAATTCTACTGTTTTTCTTGCTCAGCTTATGGTGCCGCTGAGCAGCCCTGTTACTATTTCGTTTATCGTGCCGCCCTCAGCCTTCCCTTTAAGCTGGGGCATTAGCTTCTGCATTACCTTGCCCTTATCTCCGGGACCCTGAGCGCCCACCTCTTTAATCACCTGACGGGCAGCGACTATAATCTCATCGCGTGAAATCTGCTGGGGTAGATATTCCAGGAGGATAGCCAGCTCGGCTTCCTCTTTGGCCACCAGGTCCGGGCGGTTGCCCTTCTTGAACTCTGTGATGCTCTCGCGACGCTGCCTGGCCTCCTTGGCGATGACATCGAGAACGCCTGCATCGTCCAGCGTTTTCTGTTTTGCTATCTCGGCGTTCTTGATACCTGCTCTAATGAGACTGATTACCAGCTTGCGCTGCTTGTCGCCGCCCTTCATCGCTGCCTTGAGGTCGTTCATCAACTTTTCTTGCAACATCTATACTTACCTGTCGCACCTGTGCTAGCGATGTACTAGGCTCCCCTGGCGCTTCTGGCGGTCTTCCGTCTTTTGGTAGCCTCTTTTTTCTTGCGCTTTATGCTCGGCTTCTCGTAGTGCTCCCTGCGACGCGCCTCAGCAAGAACGCCATCCTGCTGTACCTTCTTATTAAAACGCCTCAGAGCACTCTCGAAGGGCTCATTATCGCCAACATTTACCTCGGTCACACATATCCCCCCCCTTCTGCACTCTTTCTCGAAGATTATAGCTTGTGGGTAGACCATGTGTCAAGGAAAATCAGCAGGGTTTGTGTAAAGCTTGTTGCAAAAGAAGGGGGGTTGTGTTATGTTATGTTGGCCTGTTCATTTGTTTTAAAATTTTGTCTCATCTGCTGTCGGATTTAGATGAGCGGTATTACGGAGGACTGTGGCGTGGTTGTGCTTATCGACGATACCACTCTGAGGGATGGTGAGCAGACCGCCGGAGTGGTGTTCAGCAATGAAGAGAAGGTTCACATCGCCAGATTGCTCGATGAGATAGGCGTGCACCAGATCGAGGCTGGTATACCCGCAATGGGTGGCGATGAGATGGAAGCTATCAAGGCTATCATAGCCTCAGGGCTGAAAGCGAGCGTTATCACCTGGAATCGGCCGGTCCTTGCCGACATAGATGCTTCGCTGCAATGCGGCACTAAGGCGGTTGCCTTAAGTATCTCTGTATCGGACATCCATATACAACATAAACTCAGGCAGAGCCGGGAATGGGTTTTGCAGGGTGTAAAAAAGGCCACGAAGTACGCTAAAAGCCATGACCTCTACGTATCGGTTAATGCCGAGGATGCTTCAAGGGCTGACCCCGACTTCCTTATTCAGTTCGCCCAGACTGCCAGGGAGGCTGGTGCAGACCGCTTGCGTTTTTGTGACACTGTGGGCGTCTTGGACCCGTTCAGGACGTATGAAGCGATATGCCGTTTGATCGAGGACGTGGGCATCGACATTGAAATGCATACTCATAACGACTTCGGCATGGCTACAGCCAACGCTCTGGCGGGCATCAGGGCGGGGGCCAGGTGGGTCAATACCACGGTTAATGGCCTGGGGGAGAGAGCGGGGAATGCCTCCCTTGCTGAAGTGGTTATGGCCTTGAGGCACATCGAGAAGGTAGATGTCGGCATAGATACTACGCGATTACGCACTATCTCCAAATATGTAGCTGAAGCTTCGCGGCGGCCCTTGCCGGTGAGTCAGGCGATAACAGGTGACAACATTTTTGCCCACGAGTCGGGTATACATGCTGATGGTGTGCTCAAGCATCCGCCCACGTACGAGGCATTCTCTCCTGAGGAAGTGGGCATGGAGAGACAGATCATGGTCGGCAAGCACAGCGGATCGCACACCATTCTGTTTAAGTTCGCTAATGAGTTCGGGATTCAGCTTCCCGAGGATATAGCCAAGGAGATACTGGCCCGTGCTCGGGCGATGGCGCTCAACCGAAAGCGTGCCCTGTTTGACAAGGAGTTAGTGCTTATCTACCAGGAGATATGCAAGGAGAGATGTCTCGACTTGCCTCCTTTGAAGATGCCGGGGTCTAGTCACAATTAGTTCTGGAGGTATGGTATGGACGAGGGAATCGCAAGCTTTATTTCATCGCTTTCAGTGGAGAAAGGTTTTTCACCCAACACTCTCGATGCTTATAAAAACGACCTCAATCAGTTTGCTGCTTTCCTGCGCAAGAAGGCTGCCAAGGAAGACAAGCACCAGTTAACCTGGGAGAGTGTCGATCGCTCTGCGGTGCTGGACTATATGGTCAGCCTCAAGGAGCGGAGCTATGCTCCGGCTACTATGGCGCGCAAGGTAGCTGCCATAAAGTCTTTTTTTAACTTCCTGGTCTCCGAGGGCACCTTGAAAAAGAACCCTACGGAGGGTATAACTGGCCCCAAGGTGGGCAAAGCACTGCCCAAGGCCATCTCCGTCGAGGACGTAGAGAAATTGCTGGAGGAGGCTGATAAACTCTCGACGCCGGAGGCAAAGCGGGATAAGGCGATGCTGGAGCTGGTTTATGCCACCGGGATGAGGGTGACTGAGACGGTATCTCTGAACGTGCGCGATGTGAACCTGCGGGCAGGCTTCGTGCGCTGTTTCGGTAAAGGCTCTAAGGAGCGTATCATTCCCATTCACAGCAAAGCGATCAAAGCAGTCAAGACCTACGTTGATGAAGCTCGTCCTCGTCTCCTGGGAGCTACCGGCGAGATGGCCTTATTCCTCAATCGTCGTGGACAGCGGCTCACCAGGCAGGGTTTCTGGCTTATCCTTAAGGGTTATGCCGAAAAAGCGAAGATTGAGGCCGACATTACGCCGCACGTGCTGCGCCACAGCATAGCCACCCATTTGCTGCACAGCGGCAAGATGAATCTCAGGGAGCTTCAGGAACTGCTGGGACATGCCAATATCTCCACAACCCAGATTTATACCCACCTCACTACAGAGCATCTGCGCAAAGTGTATGAAAGCTCCCACCCCAGGGCGAAATGAAATTATTGAACTAAAATGCAGTTTTTGTACAAGGGGCTTAAGCCCCTTGTATTATAATAGGGCTTGCTGAGCAGTCTTCGTTAAAAAGGGGGGAGAAATGTTCGTCGCAGTAGTTGGCGGGGCACAGTGTTCCCGGGATGAAGCCAAGCTCGCCGAAGCAGTCGGAGTTGAGCTGGCTAAGCGCAAGGTGACTCTAATCTGTGGCGGGCTGGGTGGGGTGATGGCAGCAGCCTGCAAAGGGGCTCGCTCCGCAGGAGGGAAAACGGTGGGCATCGTGCCGGGCAATACTCGAGACGAGGCCAACCCCTATGTGGATATACCCATCGTCACCGGCATAGGCGAGGCGCGAAATGTGATTGTAGTTAATACCGCCCAGGCTGTTATCGCCATCGGTGGCAAGTTCGGCACGCTTTCTGAAATCGCTTATGCCCTGCGCAGCAAGATACCTGTTGTAGGACTGAACACCTGGTCGCTATCAAAGAGCGGACGGTTAGTTAAATCGATAATCACAGCTCAGAACCCTAAGGAAGCCGTGGAAAAAGCCGTGTCTGCGATAAAGGGTGCGGAGGAGGTGGCGAAGTGAAAACTATCAAAAGTATAAAAGGGCGGCAGATACTCGACTCCAGGGGCAATCCCACGGTCGAGGTTGATGTAATACTTGATGGCGGCACGCTGGGCCGTGCCGCCGTACCCTCCGGGGCAAGCACCGGGAGCCATGAGGCAGTAGAGCTGCGTGATGGCGACCCCTCCAGATTTCAGGGAAAGGGCGTATTAAAGGCGGTAAACAATATCCAGAAAATAATCGCCCCTGCCATTATGGGTATGTCGGCGCTGAAGCAGGAGGCCATCGACCAGACGATGATAGAGCTTGACGGTACGCCGAACAAGGGAAAACTGGGAGCCAATGCCATACTCGGTGTATCGCTTGCAGTGGCTCATGCTGCTGCTAATTCTAAAGGAGTGCCGCTGTATCGCTACCTGGGCGGGAAAGAGGCTTACCTGTTGCCGGTGCCCTTGATGAACATCCTCAACGGCGGCAAGCATGCCGAGGATTCGATTGATTTACAGGAGTTTATGGTGGTGCCCGCCGGGGCAAAAAGCTTCGCGCACGCCTTGCAGATAGGCTCTGAGGTCTACCACGCTCTAAAGAATGTGCTTAAAAAGAGGAAGGCGAACACGGCAGTGGGCGACGAAGGGGGCTTTGCCCCCAGTCTGGTCACGAACAGGGAAGCGGTAGAGGTGCTTCTGGTCGCTATTGAAGCTGCGGGGTACAAGCCGGGCAGGGATTGCTTTATCGCTCTCGACCCTGCCTCCACAGAGTTTTACAAAAACGGCAAATACGTACTGGCTAAGGAAGGCGTATCCTACACCGGCACCGGGATGGTGAACTACTACAGCAAGCTTGTTGCTGAATATCCCATTATCAGCATCGAGGACGGCATGGCGGAGGACGACTGGGCGGGATGGAAATTGCTCAACGAGAGATTGGGCAGCAAGATACAGCTTGTGGGCGATGACATCTACACCACGAATAAAGAACGATTGAGCCGCGGCATCAAGGAGTGCGCCTCGAACTCAATATTGATTAAACTCAATCAGATTGGCACTCTTACCGAGACGCTGGAAGTCATGAACATGGCGAAGAAGGCGGGGTGGACATCGGTGGTGAGCCACCGTTCCGGCGAGACCGAGGATACCACCATAAGCGACCTGGCTGTGGCCCTGAACTGTGGCCAGATTAAGTCCGGAGCACCCTGCCGTTCCGAGCGCGTCGCCAAGTACAACCGCCTCCTCAGAATCGAGGAGGAGCTGGGCAAGAAAGCAAGATATGCTGGCAGGGGGGCGTTTAGCAATTTGAGGAGGTGAACGAGATGTTGACAGCTTACATAAATGAGGCAATGGCTCGAGCCAACTACAAAATCCTGGAAGACGGTACGTATTTTGGCGAAATCACTGGACTTTCTGGAGTGTGGGCTAATGAATCCACTTTGGAAGAGTGTCGTAGAGCGCTCCAGGAGGTGCTCGAGAAATGGCTACTCTTGAGGTTACGCAGCAATGAGTATATTCAGCAAATGGATAATATTAGTCTTGTTCTGTAAT
>JBBIRL010000093.1:0-7784 GCA_037441825.1 Dehalococcoidia bacterium
GGCCGCGCAGGTGAGCGAGGACCCGGATTATTTGGCGAAGGTGGCCGCAGTCTACGACACCTTCGGCGGCCCCCATCTCAAGCGCCTGGATGCCCCGGCTTGGCGAAAGTGGTTTTAATATCGCTCATAGTTTCACCCCTAGTGCCTCAGCCGCAATAGAGATGTCCTTGTCGCCTCTTCCTGAAATGTTGACCACCAGAAGCTTATCCTTGCCCAATTCGGGCGCGATTTTGGCGGCATAATATATAGCGTGCGCTGACTCCAGGGCGGGGATTATGCCCTCGGTGGTAGAGAGAAGCTGGAATCCTTCCAGTGCCTCTCTATCTGTGACAGCAACATAGGTTGCTCGCCCTGTGTCTTTGTAGTAACTGTGCTCTGGCCCAACCCCGGGATAGTCCAGCCCGGGGGCAATGCTTTTCGTATCGCTTATCTGTCCATGTTTGTCCTGCAACAGATATGATTTGGCTCCGTGGAGCACACCGGGTCGGCCGGCTACCAGGGTGGCGGCATGATTACTATTCCTCATGCCCCGGCCCGCCGCCTCGACCCCGATGAACTTTACACTCAAGTCATTGACGAAGGGGTGGAAGATGCCGATGGCATTGCTGCCACCGCCCACGCAGGCAACTATGTAGTCGGGAAGCCTGCCGTGAGACGCCATTATCTGTTCCCTGGTCTCTCGACCGATTATAGATTGGAAATCGCGCACTATCATAGGGTAGGGGTGCGGTCCCACGACGGAGCCCAGCAGGTAGTGGGTGGTACGCACGTTGGTCACCCAGTCGCGGATAGCCTCGTTGATAGCGTCCTTAAGGGTACGGCTCCCTGTGGAGACCGGGCGTACTTGAGCGCCGAGCAATTTCATCCTGAAAACGTTCAGAGATTGACGCTGGATATCCTCTTCGCCCATGTAAACAACGCATTCCAGCCCCAACATGGCGCATACGGTGGCAGCAGCTACGCCATGCTGCCCGGCGCCTGTCTCCGCTATTACCCTGCGCTTGCCCATGCGAAGAGCTAGCAACCCTTGGCCTAATGTGTTGTTGATTTTGTGGGCACCCGTATGCAGCAAATCCTCCCTTTTTAGCAAGATTTGTGCCTCCCCCAATTTCCGGGACAATTTCTGAGCGTGATAGAGTGGTGTGGGGCGGCCAGCGTAATCGCAGCAAAGCGCGTGTAATTGCTGCTGGAAAATCGGGTCTGCACAAGCCTGAGCGTAAGCCGATTCAAGCTCGCTCAGAGCGGGCATCAGCGTCTCGGGCACGAATTTGCCGCCGTAGGGCCCGAAGTGGCCTTGTTCATCCGGTAGTTTCAGTTTGCTATCCATATTTTCATTTTCGTAGGGGCGAACCAGTGTATTCGCCCGATTTCGCTGCTATTAGGAAAGCACGCATCTTGCTATGGTCTTTCCTGCCTGGCGTCGACTCGACCCCGCTGGATACATCGACTGCGTAGGGGCGGGCTATGTCTATTGCATGGGCTACGTTATCCGAGGTCAGGCCTCCAGCCAGTATCACAGGGCCACAGTCTCCGAGCCGGTGGGCAAGCTGCCAGAGCTTTTTTTGCTCGCTCTCATTGTAAGCAGCCCGTTTGCCTATATCCAGCATATATGCAGCCACATTATAACGAATCATCACTGTTAGCGATGGCAAGCTATTAGAAGTAAACACCTTAACCACTTTAGGGAATAGGGCGGCACAATACTCAGTCCCTTCGTCGCCATGGAGTTGGGCCAGGTCGAGCTTGCAATGCGACATTGTCTCCTTTACCAGAGCTAAATCACTGTTGACGAATACTCCTACTTTACATACAAACGGCGGGAGCTTTTCAACTATCTCCCTGACTACCTCAGCGGTCACCTGGCGCGGGCTGGGGGCAAAAACGAATCCCAGCGCATCCGCGCCATACTCTACTGCTGCCAGGGCGTCATCCAGATTAGTTATACCACAGATTTTAACCTTGACCATGGTTTCACGCTATCGTTTCCTTTTCTTTCTTGCCGTGTCTTACCTTGCCCAGAAGCTCAGCGATCTTGGCTGCCGGGTCGGGGCTGGTAACCAGTGCCTCGCCCACCAGAATGGCGTTTACCCCCGCCTGCTGTAATCTAAGTACATCGTCACGAGTATGGATACCGCTTTCGCTAACTACCAGAACGCCCCCAGGAATCAGAGGGCGCAGCTTAAAAGTCGTCTCCAGGTTAACGCTGAAGTCTTCAAGGTTGCGGTTGTTTATGCCGATAATTCCGGGAGATACTCTGAGAGATTTTCTAAGCTCATCATGATTATGCACCTCGACCAGTGCTGACATCCCCAGAGAGTGGGCGATCTCCAACAGGGCCTTTAGCTCATGTTGGGATAGGATAGCAGCGATTAACAGCACGGCATCAGCTCCATAAGCGCGTGCCTTGTATATTTGATAACCGTCCAGGATGAAGTCCTTGCACAGAAGTGGCAGGTCTACTTCCGTGCGCACTGCTTCCAGGTCGGCGAAGCTTCCCAGGAAATATTGGGGCTCCGTCAACACAGAGATGGCGGCAGCACCGCTTTCATTATAGACATGTGCTAATGAGGAGACAGCTAGACCGGGGCAAAGCAACCCTTTCGATGGCGATGCCCGCTTCACCTCAGCTATCAGGCTGATGCCATCTCCTCCCAGAGCGCCTGCGAAGTCCCGCGGCGACGCCTGGTAGGCAATAGCCCTTTCGAGGCTGGCCAGCGGTGTTTGCTCCCTATGCTTTGCCAGTGACTTTCGAGTTGAGTTTACGATTTGCTCCAGAAACATTCTTTTACCTTTGGTTGAAGCTTCTGCTGAACTCGATAAGCTGTTCCAGCTTGCGCCGGGCGCTATCGTTGTCGATAGCCTCCGCTGCTTGAACCAGCCCTTCGCTGAAGCTGCTGGCCTTGCTTCCAGCAATGAGCACAGCGGCCGCATTTAGCAGGACGACATCTCTCTTGGGACCTCGCTTCCCTTCGAAAAGGGCTCTTGTTGTCTCGGCGTTATCTTCTTTAGTACCCCCGGCGAGGTCGCTGAGCCTGGCTCGCGGCAAACCTAGTTCCTCCGGGTCCAGGTAATAGGTCTCGATATAGCCGTTATAGAGTCTGGAGACCTTGTTTTGCCCGGTGACCGATAGCTCATCGAGTCCGTCGGCTCCATGTACCACGAAAGCATGTTCAATGCCGAGGGCACGCAGCACCTCCGCCATCAACTCCGTGAGGTTGCTGTCGTAGACGCCTAAAAGCTGTCTCTTGGCCTGAGCCGGGTTGCACAACGGGCCTAATATGTTGAAGATAGTGCGCAGCCCGATCTCCTGACGCGGACCCAGAGCGTATTTCATCGCCGGGTGCAGCTTAGGGGCGAACAGGAACCCGATCCCTACCTCGTCGATGCATTGAGCGATTTGTTCCGGACTCAGCTCCAAATTGACACCCAGAGCTTGCAGCAGGTCAGCGCTGCCGCAGCGGCTGGAGACAGAACGGTTGCCGTGCTTGGCCACAGCGAGGCCAGCACCTGCTGCTACGAATGCAACCGTAGTCGAGATGTTGAAGGTGCCGCTACCATCGCCGCCGGTGCCGCAGGTATCCACCAACTGGTTTCGCTTTGGTTTAACTGCTATGGCGCTTTCTCTCATCGCCTGGGCACAGCCAGCGATCTCCTCGGCGGTTTCCCCTTTCATGCGCAATGCGGTGAGGAAGGCACCGATCTGCGACTGTGTGGTTTCTCCTCTCATAATCGCTCTCATAACCTCTCTGGCTTCAGCCATAGTGAGGTCACTACCCGAGACGATTTTGGACAGGGCTTCCTTTATCATCCTGTTTTTACCTTTGCTGTGTTAGGCGTAGATTCCTGATAACAGCTTTCTTCCTCTGCTCTTACTACGGCGCTCTCCAGCGCCTTCAGCTTATTAAGAGTCTCATGATATTCCCGCGTTGGGTCGGAATCGTAGACTATGCCGGCGCCAGCCTGGAGATAAACGGTGTTTCCTACCATGACGATGGTGCGAATCGTGATGCAGGTGTCCATATTGCCTGTGTAGCTAAAATACCCCACAGCCCCACCGTAGGGTCCCCGCTTCAAGCCTTCGAGTTCGGTTATGATCTCCATAGCCCTGATTTTGGGCGCGCCGCTGAGCGTGCCTGCGGGGAAGGCTGCTCTGAGCAGGCTGAAGGCATTCTCGCCAACCTTCAGTTTCCCCTCCACTGTTGAGACTATGTGCATGACATGGGAATATTTTTCTATGCTCATCAGCTCGGTTACTTTAACCGAACCGTGCTCGCAGACCCGTCCTAAATCGTTCCTGGCGAGGTCTACCAGCATGGCGTGCTCCGCTTTCTCCTTGGGGTCTTTGAGCAACTCTGAGGTAAGAGACTCGTCCTCCTTGATGGTCGTCCCCCTGGGCCTGGTGCCGGCGAGGGGACAGCTATCGGCAATACCCTCCTCGACCTTCACCAGCATCTCCGGGCTGGAACCGATGAGCTGAAAGCCTCCCAGGTCGAGGTAGAAGAGGTAGGGTGAAGGATTGAGCATACGCAGTGCCCGATAGATGTCGAATGGCCGTGCGCTGGTCTTGCGACGCAGCCGCTGCGATAACACTACCTGGAAGGCGTCGCCTGCAGAGATGTACTCCTTGCAGGCTCTCACCGCTGCCTCATATTCTTCCTGCGTGAAATTAGACTCAACCTCTTTATCTTGAAGGGAGGTCGTTCTTCCATTAGCTCCATCCGATTCCAGCGGCGACTTTTTGGAGAGCCTGCTAACTATAGACTCGATCTTGGTTACCGCTTGCTTGTAGACGCTCTCGATAGGACCGTCTATATAATTGTTGGCTACTATCTTCATCTTGTGCTGCACATGGTCGAAGATAATCATGGTGTCGGTGAAAACGAAAACACATTCGGGGAGGTTGAGTTCATCTTGAGGACACTCGGGCAGCTTTTCGAAATGCCGCACCATGTCGTAGGAGATGTATCCGACTGCGCCTCCGAAGAAGCGGGGCAAGCCTGCGACTTTGACCACCTGGCGCTGTGCCAGAATCTCCTGCACTAAATGCAGGCAGTCTCGTCCTTTATCGAGGCGAATCCTTTGCCTGTCGCCATTCTTGTAGACAATTGCTTTATCGCCTGACGCTTTGAGCACCACGTTGTGTCCCACGCCGATAAAAGAGTAGCGCCCCAGCTTCTCGCCGCCCTCAACGCTTTCCAGGAGGAATGTGGGAGCTTCCTGCTTCAGCTTGAGGAACACCGAGACAGGCGTATCGAGGTCGGCGGACAGCTCCCGGAAGACCGGAACCAAGTTCCCCTCTTTCGCCAGTCCTCTGAATGTCTCTATATTTGGTAAATACTCGATTGCCATAACCTCGTCCTAAAAAGGCAAATTAAAAACCCCGTCCAAGGGACGGGGTTTAATCCGCGGTGCCACCCTAATTAGCTATCAATTCCTGTAAGGAACGACAGCTCACTCTTCTCAGGTACGGCCCTTCACTTGTGAAGGACGATACCCTGGGCTCTGATAACGGTGCCCGCTCCGGCGAAGCTTACTTGCCCGTAGGCTTTCAGTTTGCAGCTCCCAAGCCCATTCCGCTTCTGCGCTGGCGTCGGCTCACACCTTAACCCGACTCTCTGAGCCTTGCAAGAAACGTACTACTCTTGTTCTCAGCCTTTCCTTATTCAATTAAAGAGCAATTTAACATATAATGTTGGCTTTGTCAACTGCGACATGATAGAATTTCACAAGCAGGGAAAAAGAGTGAAGTAAAATGTACGATGTTATAGTTATCGGCGCGGGACACGCCGGCTGCGAGGCGGCGCTGGCGGCAGCCAGGATGGGTTGCAGCACACTGCTGCTCAGCATGAATCTGGATAATGTGGCGCTGATGCCCTGCAATCCCTCTATCGGCGGGCCGGCCAAGGGCCATCTGGTCAGGGAGATAGACGCCCTGGGTGGCGAGATGGCCCGTAACACAGACAGGACGTTCATCCAGATACGAATGCTCAACACAGGCAAAGGTCCCGCTGTGCAAGCTCTGCGTGCCCAGGCGGATAAGAAGCTCTACGGTCTGGCTATGAAGCATACCCTGGAAGCACAGCCAAACCTAGATCTCAAGCAGGCTTTAGTTGAGGAGCTAATAGTTGCTAATTCTACAATTAAGGTGAAAACCAACATCGGCTGGACACATGAGGGTAAGACTGTAGTTGTCACTACAGGGACATCGCTGGCGGGCAGGGTTATTGTGGGCGAGACCGCTTATCCAGCGGGGAGGGCAGGAGAGTTTGCCGCCTACGGTCTGTCTCAGAGCCTGCGCAGCCTGGGTTTCACGCTGGGGCGATTGAAGACTGGCACTCCGCCGCGCATTAATGCCCGGACTATAGATTTCAGCAAGACTATTCCTCACCCGGGGAGCGAGGTACCGCTTTATTTCAGTTTCACTCCGTCGCAGGAGCATCCTTTCATATCTCCGCCGAATCCTGTCTATCCTCAGGGCAAGCCCATCCAGTGGCGGCAGCAGCTCCCCTGCTATCTGGTCTATACCAACGACAGGACGCACCAGATAATACGCGCTAATCTCCACCGTGCCCCTCTGTATACCGGACTTATCAAAGGGGTCGGTCCCCGCTACTGTCCTTCGATAGAAGACAAGATAGTCCGCTTCGCTGATAAGGAGACGCACGGCCTTTTTCTGGAACCTGAAGGCTGGCAGACCAGCGAGGTATATGTGCAGGGCGCCAATACCAGCCTGCCCGAGGATGTGCAACTGGCTATGCTGCGCACTATACCTGCCCTGGAGCAGGTGGAGATGATGCGGGTGGGCTATGCCATTGAATACGACTATGTGCCGCCCAGTCAGACTACGGCTACGCTGGAGTCGAAGCTCGTCAGCGGGCTGTTCTTCGCCGGTCAGATTAACGGCACCTCAGGCTATGAGGAGGCGGCGGCGCAGGGCCTCATTGCAGGTATCAACGCTGCGCTCAAGGTTAAGGGCAAGCCCTCTCTTATACTGCGCCGCGATCAGGCGTATATCGGCGTCATGATAGATGACCTGGTGACCACGGAGCTCACCGAGCCTTACCGGCTGATGACCTCGCGGGCCGAGTACCGCCTCCTGCTGAGGCAGAGCAATGCTGACCTGAGACTGACGCCTATCGGCTATGAACTGGGCCTTATCCCAGAAGAGCGCTACCAGGCAGTTGAGAAAAAACGCAAGGCTATCGCTGCGGAGTTGAAGAGACTGGGTAAGACTTACTTCTCTCCTGGCGAGAGACTGGACTCCCTGTTGCGCAAATATCATCTGCCACCGCAGGAGCGCAGCATTAGCGCTCAGGAGTTCCTGCGCCGTCCCGAGGTGAATTACCAGTTGGTGACGAACATCGGCTTCGGCCAGCCTGGCTTGGAGCCTGAGTGTGTGGAACAGGTGGAGATTGAAACCAAATACCAGGGCTATATCGAAAGGCAAATGGCTGAGGTGGAAAGAGTGCGGCGGCTGGAGGAGAAGGCTATCCCTCAAGGGTTTGACTATGACAACATCACCAGTTTCAGGAAAGAGGCGCGGGAAAAGCTGAAGCGCTTCCAGCCTGCTACGCTGGGCCAGGCCTCCCGCATCAGCGGTGTGACTCCCGCCGACATCGCAATCCTCTTGGTGCATCTCGAAAAGGCCAGGTGCGCAAAAATGTAGCGTCGCCACTCCTGTGGCGACGGAGGTCTCGTCGTGACAGGAGTCACGACGCTACATATTCAGAGAGAACCAAGAGCATGACATAAGAAAGGGGCATCCGCCTCTGGCGGATGCCCCT
>JBBIRL010000094.1:0-7652 GCA_037441825.1 Dehalococcoidia bacterium
TCATGAAATTCAGTGCCAGTGTCGAAATCAATGCCTCTCCTGAGAATGCCTGGGCACTGCTCAACGACGTGGAGGAGTGGCCCAGGTGGGTACCGTCTCTGAAGAAAATTGAGAAGGTCTCCCAGGGGCCGCTGGGTGTGGGGTCACGGGTCCTGGTGGTGGCCAGCTCTCTTATCACAGTCAACCTGTTGATGACCATCACGGAATTTGTCGCGGGGCGTCGCGTGGTTATGGAGGGTAAAGTCCTGGGTGTAAAGATGACACGCTATTACGAAATGGAGCCCGTGGGACAGGACAAAGCGAAGCTCACCGCAGGTGGCGAGGTCTCAGGGCTGCTGGCATTTCTGGTGCGCCGCGGGGGGCAGAAGCTCTCCGAGGAGATAGTGCAGTCCCTGAAAAAGAAGGTGGAAGGGGCGATGCGAAATATGTAGGGGCACGGTGCACCGTGCCCCTACACCGTACAAGTTTCGCAGGAATTCGTCACGACGATTTCATCGTCACCACCAAGAATGAAAATACTAGCGCATCTCTAAAAACTGAGATTCTTCGCTAAAGCTCAGAATGACACAGGTCTACGCATTCTATTTTCAAAGCGATAGGGCAAAGAGCAGGTGCGATTTGGCTGGGACAGGCGAGGCGCCTGTCCCACCGTAGGGGCTCAAAATTTTGAGCCCCTACAGAATTTATGACATTTGTTGCAGCAATTAGAACAGGTGCGTTATCAGAATCCTTACCCCGATGCCGATGAGGACGAGGCCGCCCACAGCGTCGGCCCAGCGACCCAGCCAGCCGCCTACCCTTTTGCCTGTGTAGAAACCGGCAGCAGTGATGAGGAAGCAGACGCTGCCCACTATCAGGGCGGCTATCCATACCTTTGACTCCACGAAGGCCAGGCTCAGCCCAACGCCCAGCGAGTCTATGCTGGTGGCTATGGACAGGGTGAGCAAGGGTATACCCCGGGTGATATCCGTGCGCTTGCGGCCTTCCTCTTCACCCCGTATCGCTTCCCAGAGCATATGTGCGCCCACCAGCAACAGCAAGCCGAACGCTATCCAGTGGTCGTAGGACTTGACTGTTTCCACCACTGTCTGCCCGGCATACCAGCCTCCCACCAGCATGCCGAACTGGAACAGCCCGAAGGCGAGGGCGACGCGCAATATCTGGCGGTGGGAAACACCGGGCAGGGAGATGCTGCCGCCGATGGCTACAGCGAGGCAGTCCATGGACAAGCCGACTGCTATCAGTGGAACCGAGATTAAATCCACAATGCCATAGTATAGCAGAGCAACACTGGCACGAGAAGTAGGCTTCCCCCTCCCTTTAGTCCCTCCCGCCAGGGGAGGGAGAATAAAAGAATGACGCTACATAGGTCGCGGCTACTTGAATAAACCGCGTTTTACCCGTATAGTATGGCGGAAAAGCATTTAGGAGGTGACTCGGATGAAATCCGACGACTGCAAGAAGTATGCAGCAGAACTAATCGGAACAGCCGCACTGGTTCTCATAGGATGCGGAAGCGCGGTGATCGCCGGCCAGCATGTAGGGTTCCTGGGTATAGCATTCGCGTTCGGTTTGACGTTGCTGGTCTTGGTCTATGCCATCGGGAACATCTCCGGCTGCCACGTCAATCCGGCGGTAACCATCGCCATGCTTGTGGCACGGAGAATTAAGGGCAGAGACGCCATTGCATATATCATTTCTCAGTGCATCGGCGCCATAATAGGGGCCGGGATACTCTTCGCAATCGCTAAGGGCCTGGCTGGCTATTCTCTGGCAGTGAATGGACTGGGACAGAATGGCTATGGCGTCCATTCCCCGGATGGATATGCCATGTGGGCTTGTTTTGTGGCGGAGCTTGTGCTCACCGCATTGTTCCTCTTCGTGATATTAGGCTCCACCCGAGAAGAAGCACCCAAGGGATTCGCAGGCATAGCTATCGGTTTTTCACTGGCATTTATCCATATAGTAGGTATCCCTATAACAGGGACATCGGTCAATCCGGCCAGGAGCCTGGGCCCAGCGGTCTTCGTTGGCGGTGATGCGCTGCCCCAACTCTGGCTGTTCTGGGTGGCCCCCATCTTAGGCGGTATACTGGCAGCCATTGTCTGGAAATACGTATTGGCGCCAAAATCAGGTTGATTATTTTTGTTCAACCGCTATTGGGAATGGTAGGGGTGCAGGACACTTCCTTTTATACCTTAAGCGAGGAGGTGGAAAGATGAGCAGTAAAGCCAGGCCGCGCAAGTCCTGGCAAGAGAAGCTGGCGGACAGCAAAGACCTGCCCAAGGTCGTAGAGATAAACGATAAGATGAGCAAGAGATGGGGAACGGGCACGGTTGTCATCCCGGCCCCCAGGGAAGTGGCTGAAATCATGGGGAGAATCCCCAGGGGCAAGCTCATTACCATAAATGAGATTCGCGAAATCCTGGCTAAAAGGCACTGCGCTTCCATCGGATGCCCCATAACGACGGGAATCTTTGCCTGGGTTGCGGCTCATGCGGCGGAGGAAGCCGCAGCAGAAGGCAAGAGAGAAACTATCCCCTATTGGCGTACCTTGAAAACAAGAGGGATTATAAACGAGAAATACCCCGGCGGGGTTGAGGCTCAAAAAAGGCTTCTGGAGAAGGAGGGGCACAAGGTAGTCCAGAAAGGCAAGAACTATCTGGTAGCCGATTTTGAGAAGTGTTTAGTACAATGAGGGCTTAAGTAGCCGAGTTTGACCCAGCCCCATTGTCTCGAAGAACTCGGAAAACTTGTCCTTCAGGCGCTCTATTGATGTGTATCTTTTGTCGAAGAGGTCGAGCCCCAGAGCCAGAAAGGGAACCCCAATTTCGCGACATACCTGGCGCATGATACCTATGCTTGCCGACCCGTCCTTGTGGCCCATATGAGCGGGCCAGACGACACAGTCTATCTTATAGTCTTTCACTACCTGAACTATGTCATTGGCGAGGGTATCAGCAGTACCGTGAACTTGCCTGACCATGGGCAGTTCGCGCAGATTTCGTTTGGCCAGGCACCTGAATATGCTCTGCTCATTTGAGGTGTCAATCAACGTCTGGGATGCATAACCCATCATATCCATTACGATACAGGCTTCCCACTCGTCTCTGAGCCACTTTGTCAACTCAGATGACCACAGAGGAGGAACGTCAAACCACAGCAGCCTTATCCTCTCGTTCGGCGCATACCCTTTGCCCTCTCTTACCTGCTGCTCTGTGATGCGGACAAGCTTCCTGAACCAATCGGTGCCTCTGGGGTCGCCGACCATGAAGTTTTGAGCCACATTCCAGGCCTGCGCTCCCTTGGAAGCTGCAGGGGGACATGGCACCGCACGCCTCATTTTATTGTACTCTGCCCACAGCTCGTATTGTTTGTTGGACTCCTTGACAACCTCTCGAAGTCGATCGATATCCAGCTTGCGCCCGGTGTGTTCTTCGAGGAAGGATACCATCAGCCGTAATTCGTCAGCGTGGAAATCTATGCTGAGGTCGTTGTCCCGATACGGCGGGTCGGTGCAGAAAATCGGTATATTGCGCCAGTACTTGTCGTGAGCTACGGCCTGATGCAGCGCGCTGGCACCATCGCACGGGGAAAGCAGTCCGATGAATGCAGTGGGCAGCGGCACACGTCCTGCCTTAACATTGCTGATGCCCAACCTGATGAGCGTGCACGTATCGGTGCCCAGTCCGAACCGGACTGCTTCGTCGATTTCTTGCAAAATGAATGGTTGCCTGGTAGGCAGGTAAGTCACCAGCAAGAGCGGGTACCAGGGGAGGTCCAGGGCAACCAGCAGCTCCGGCGCATTCCCGTAGGAGGTGGCGATGAAAGGCTTGCCCTCTTCGGCAGCCGCGATTATGCGCTGGGCGGTCTCCAGCATCGCCTCGAACAGGGTTGCAGTGAGCTGGCTTTCAGGCGATTGCTTCTGCTCAAGCACCTGCAGAGCGAGCTGCATGGCATCGCGCTCCTGCTTGAAGCGCTCAAGGCCTCTTATCGCCATCGCTAACCCACCTTTATCTCGTAGACTCTTGCTGCGATAAGACTATGCTAGAGACAAATACGGTGCAAGTCAATAGAGAGGAGAGTGGTTAGGAATCAATTCTCAACAAAGAGGTCGCTGCCGGGGCGGTATCTTTGCCCCGGTGTCAGCGACCTCTTATCTCATTACATCTTTGCCCGTTTTATCTCTAATCGAGGTTCATCACAGGATCGATCCTGGCGGGCAACGTCCGATTTATGATTAGAGATGCACCTGTCACGGGCTTCACCTCAATGGTTAATGTGCTGTAAATACCGGGACTGACGGTAAGAAGCCCACCATTTGCGACAGTTTCTAGGTTCACCGTTATTACAGCTTGCTCATCCTGCTCCAGCAGGGTGTCACCATTGTTCTTGCCTATGAATTTGATAGTCCAGGGCAAGTCGGAAACATGCTGGTTCTTGTCTGTGTAGCTGATTATGGTAACATGGGTGTTGTTTCCGACAGGGTCGTTCGGCGACAGGTCAATGGCCTGACCCTTCATGGCGTTGGTCAGCACGAAGGACACCCTATCCAAAGTCATGTTCCCAGAGGTTCCGTTGCCATAGGCAAACACGCTACCCTTGATCTCCATGGTCGCCCTGGTCTCTGCCAGCCCTGAATAGACCGCCTCCTGGCCCTTCTGGGACGAGAATATGCCTGCCGACAACACTGTGTAGGCGAACACCGATGCCACAACCACGAAGGCGATCAGGATAATCGCCGTCTCCAGGCCGGTGATGCCCCTCTCATCCCGGCGCAGGCTCTTGTTCAATCCTTTAAGCATCTCGCTTACCTCCTTTCAGGTTCTTGTCTGTTTACTTAGTCTATACCCGATTCTCACGGCTTGACCTTAGTTCAGTATCATCCAGGGAGCAAGGGCGGCAGGTGTCGTCCTCTCGATTACTAGCACGCTGCCAATAGGCGGCTTGATGTCTATATCGAAGGTTTTATAGGTACCTACGCCCCCGGCAACCGCTTGCAGGTCTATCGTCATCTCAAAGGTCTCTCCGGGATCCAGTATCTTGTCACCATTCCCAGTGCCCATTTGTGTGGTAGTCCAGTACAGGTCGTCCACGCGTTGAGCGCTGTCGGAATAGGAAACAACCACCACGTTGGAGCTGTTTCCAGCAGCTTTGCCAGTGTCATTGCCCGGCCCTGTCAAATCGATGGACGCACCATTCAATGCATTGGCCACGCAGATCACCAGCTCGGTGACAGAGTTACCGTTGCTATGAGCAACCATATTGCCCTTCATTGACAGCGTGGACCTTGCAGTTTGGAGCCCGGTGTAGACTGCCTCCTGTCCCTTCTGGGACGAGAATATACCTGCTGACAGCACAGTATATGCAAATACAGAGGCCACAACCACGAAGGCAATCAGGATGATCGCCGTCTCCAGGCCGGTGATGCCTCTCTCATCCCTTCTCATTGTCTTTGCTAGTCTTGTCAACATCCTTATTCCTCCTTACTTTGATGCCATTGTCAACCAAGCCTGCTGTTGTGTTGCAGGCCGTCTGAAACCCCGAGTCAGGCTTTGATCATCCCGATCACCTCCTCAGACCTTGACCTTTGGTGCCTGTACCATATTACGAAAGGCCAAAACGTTTTGTTGCCAATGTCTCCGGTGCCATGATTTCTAATCACCAAGGACTCTCAGACAAGTATCGGTAGCAATCCTAACAACTGATTACTTTTTCCACAATCACCGCACAGTACCGCAACCAAGAGTCATATAGTAATATTTTGAAAGCAGTACTACCTTACCGAGCAGTTCCCCCAAAAGGGCTAGACGCGCCTGCCGCTCAGGTGAATGTCGGGCCGAATCCAGCTTAAAAAACGCTCTGAAAATCAATAGGTCAGCAAGGCTGCTTTACGTCAGGTGTCGGCGGTGGGAATCTGCTGGGCGCTGACGACCCTGTGGGGTAAAAAGAGGCCCCGAGGTTGGCTGTAATGCCGTATCCCTCGGGGCACTGGTCAAGGCCAGAGGTATCGGAAACAAACGTCTCTGAAGCGGCCTATTCTCCAGAGCGACATCATCATTATGTTTCAGGTCTTGAATAATAGCAATATTACCAGCGTACTTTTCTCGGGCAGACTTTTGTAATTTCATCTTAAACAGTAGCGATGGCAATCAGATTTAAGGGCATAGCTCTCAGCATTTTCAGACCAGGGGCTTTGGGACATAATATTGAGCCTGTGGAACAAAACCATGCCCGAAGGCGTCTTTAATTAGCGGGAGACGATAATCGGCTGATGAATCGGAGAAATCGTCTCTCAGGATTTAAAAGGAGTTCAGAAATGAAGAGAGTCTTATGGCTGATTATCGGGTTTGTCCTCGTGGCAGGTTTCGCTGCAGGGGCAGCATGCTCAGGGGGAAGCAGCAATCTCAGTGTGGACAATTCATACTCAGGTAAACAGGTCGAGCTTTCGGTCGGTCAGTCGTTAGTGGTGACTTTAGACTCCAATGCCAGTACGGGTTACAGTTGGTCTCTGGCACAGAATAGCGATGGCAGCGTGTTGAATAAGACAGGAAATCAATACATAGCTCCGCAAACCACCCTGGTAGGGGCATCCGGCAAAGAGGAGTGGACTTTCAAAGCGCTGAAGAAAGGCAATAGCACCATCTCTATGGAATACAAACGATCCTGGGAGACGGGAGTCGCGCCGGCTAAAACCTTCGATTTGACTGTAGTCGTCAAATAAATTGACCTCAGAAGGTAAAAAGCCTGGTTCACTTGAGAAAGAGGCCTCGTTTTGAGGTCTCTTTTTATAATTGGCTTGCTTCAGGTATAATGGTGAGCGTGAATTGGGACGATGAATATGCGGGAAACAGGAAAATATGGGGCGATGTCCCAAGTGAGTTAGCCATCATAATGGTTGACTATTTGCGCAAGAATAACCTTGAGACAAGGCGTTTGGTGATATTGGACGTTGGCTGTGGCTACGGACGCGATGAAATATATCTATCGAAACATCTGAACTGCGACATAAAAGCCATAGACAGCTCTCAGAAAGCTATTTCCACGGCGCAAAATACTGCCTCCAGCCTTAAGATTGAGAATGTTGATTTCGCAGTCTGCAATTTCACTGAGCTGGCGCAAGATAAATACGATGTTGTATTTATTTCAAATCTTTACCATTCGCTTAAAGAGCATGAAAGGAAGAAGTTAAGGGATAAGCTCAAGAGTCTATTGAGACCAGATAGTATGCTGTTTCTGAATGCGCTTTCCGTAAATGATCCGGAGGAATACGGTAAAGGAGCCGCGGTTGAGAATGAGCCGCATTCATTTCAGGGAAAGAAATATCTTCACTTTTGTACCGCCGAAGAGCTGCGCGGCGATTTCGACTTTTTAAGTATGAGGGCACTTTATGAGCATAAATATGATGAGCCCCACTATCAGAGTAAAACCCATCACCATATTTCATGGATTCTAATCGGGCAGAAGCTGGATAGAGGCAGGTGAGAAAATGATCCGACTGAGCAATAAGCAAATCATAGAGTATTTTCATCGCAGCTACACTAAAGTGGACGGGCTGTGGTTCATGAAGATTGAGGAAAAGTACGGATTCGATGCAGCGCTCGACATCGACAACGAGGTCTGGAAGGTTTTCCCCAAGATACAGGCCCGCC
>JBBIRL010000095.1:0-2616 GCA_037441825.1 Dehalococcoidia bacterium
CCCATCTGCCTGGGCATGCCCGGCACCCTGCCTACCATCAACAGGAAGGCTATAGAGTACGCCGTGATGACTGCACTGGCGCTGAACTGCACCATCCCAGAGCGTACCAGGTTCGACCGCAAGAACTATCCATACCCCGATTTGATGAAGGGGTATCAGATATCTCAGTACGATAACCCGCTCTCCCGCAATGGCTGGCTCACTATCGAAGTAGATGGCAAGACCAGGCGTATCGGCATCACCAGGGTGCACCAGGAGGAGGATGTAGCCAAGCTGGTGCACCGCAGCGACCCCAGCGGTGAGACCTACAGCCTGGTGGATGTCAACCGCTCCGGCGTGCCTCTGATGGAGATTGTGAGCGAGCCCGACATGCGTTCCCCCGAGGAGGCGCGGGAGTACCTGATGAAGCTGCACAGTATCCTGCAATATCTGGGGGTGTGCACAGGCAACATGGAAGAGGGCAGCTTCCGCTGCGATGCCAATGTCAGCATCAGGCCTCTTGGCAGTACCAAGTTCATGTCCAAGGTCGAAGTCAAGAATATGAACAGCTTCAAGGCAGTGTACCGCGCTCTGGCCTACGAGGTAGAGAGGCAGCGCAAGGTGGTCGAGGAAGGCGGGAATCTGGTACAGGAGACCAGGGGCTGGGTCGAGGAGAAAGGCGCCACCGTCTCCCAGAGAAGCAAGGAGTATGCCCACGATTACCGCTATTTCCCCGAGCCGGACCTGCCGCCTCTGGAGTTGAGCCGGAAGCTGGTGGATGATATAAGGTCTCGCCTGCCCGAGTTGCCCGATGCCAGACGCGACAGGTTTATCTCTCAATATGGCCTATCGAGATATGATGCCAATCTCCTCACTGTTTCCAGGGCGATGGCGGATTACTTCGAGACCTGCCTCAAGCTCTTGCCTCAGGGCGCAGAAGCAGAGAAAAAGGCGAAAACAGTGGCTAACTGGCTTTTAGGGGAGTTCAGCAGGCTGCTCAAGGCCACTAATACCGAGATAGAGAATGCTAAGGTCAAGCCGCAGCATCTCGTCGAGATGCTTGACCTTATAGATAAAGGGACTCTGAGCACCACTATGGCGAAAATGGTCTTCGAGGAGATGTTCCACAGTGGAAAGAGGGCATCTCAGGTCGTGAAGGAGAAGGGGCTGGCTCAAATCAGCACCGCCAATGAGTTGGAGGCGATCATGGGTCAGGTGATTGCGGCGAACTCCCAGGCGGTGGCCGATTTCAAGCAGGGTAAGGAGCAAGCCTTGAAGTTTCTGGTGGGTCAGGTGATGAAGGCGACCAGGGGGCAGGCGAACCCCCAGATGGTGAATGAATTGCTTAGGAGGATGCTGGCAAATAGCCAGTAAAGTAGTAAGATGACACCTGTACAAATTGCGCTGATAGTTATTGCCGTGACGCTGGTTGGTACAGTTCTGGCTCAGGTGCGTGGAGGGGGGCTGGGTGGCATATTCGGCGGGTCGGGCGAGTCTGCGTTCAGGACCAGGCGTGGATTCGAGAGGACGCTGTTCCGTTTTACCATTGTACTCATCGTGGTGTTCGTGATTCTCTGCATACTCAGCGTCAGGTTCTCATCGGCGTAAGCCAATCCGTTCGCCCTGAAGTCCTTCAATCGAAGGAAAGGGCCGTTCCTGGTTCGACAAGCAAGCTCACGACTGACGGTTATCGGTTGGAGTAAGTTTTTCGAGCTACTAAGTTGAGGAGGAGGCTGAAATGGCGAATGTAAAAACCTGGCTCATGCAGATAAGAGCTCCGTTCCTTCTGGTAACGCTGATATCGGTGCTGGTGGGTGTGTCGGTTGCGGTCTATGAACCACATCCGCATTCCATAAATATCCTCTACCTTGCGCTGGCTTTCGTGGGTGCTTTGCTGTCCCATATAGCTGTCAACGTGTTCAATGAGTACTTCGACTACAAGAGTGGCGTGGACTTCAAGACTATGAAGACACCTTTCAGCGGAGGTAGCGGTGTGCTGCCGGCCGGACTGCTCAATCCCCGGAGTGTGTATATATTGGGTGCCGCATGTGTCGCTGGTATTATCGCTATCGGCGGCTATTTCATATATGCCCAGGGTCCTCTGATAATTCCCATAGGTGTTGTAGGTATTCTAGTCGTTTATTTCTATACCACTCACATAACGAAATCGCCGCTGCTGTGCGCTATTGCGCCGGGTCTCGGCTTCGGTCCTTTGATGGTTTTGGGCACGTATTTCGCTCTCACAGGAACATATAGCCTGGCAGCAGGGCTGGCATCCCTTGTCCCTGCTTTCCTGGTGAGCAACCTGCTCTTGCTCAATCAATTCCCCGATGTTGAAGCCGATGCCTCCGTATCCCGGCGTCACTACCCCATAACGGTAGGGCGTGAAAAGAGCTCCTTGATTTACATGGCCTTTGTGCTGGCGGCATATCTGGCGTTGATAATCTCTGTGCTGGTCGGGGTTTTACCCTATCTGGCACTGCTGGGCGTGGTGACATTGCCTTTCGGGTTCCTGGTGGTGATGGGGGTACGCAAATACCACGATCAGATGGAGCGACTGATTCCGGTTATGGCACGTAATGTGCTGCTTACACTTTTCTTCCCCATGCTGATGGCTATCGGCATCATAGTAAGCTG
>JBBIRL010000095.1:2657-7611 GCA_037441825.1 Dehalococcoidia bacterium
ATGCCGTGCCTCTACATTTTTACGGGGTAGGTTGGAGCATCTGCTCCAACCAGGTTTGGCGTTCAGCCGAACGCCCCTACATGTGATACAATATCAGGTGCCGAAAGAGGTTTAACATGCGCATCGTGTTTATGGGCACACCGGAGTTCAGCGTACCTGCTCTGGAGTACCTCATTAAGAGCGAGTACCGGGTGGTCGGGGTCTATACCCAGCCCGACAGTCCGACTGGCAGGGGGCGGACGCTGGAGCATTCTCCAGTGAAGAAAATGGCGCTGGAGCATGGTTTGGAGGTGTTTCAGCCAGTTAAGCTGCGAAATCCCGAGGAGGTGCAGCGGCTGGCTGCGCTCAAACCCGACCTGATACTCGTGTCTGCCTTCGGCCAAATCCTGCCTCAGAGCGTCCTTGATATACCGCCCTTCGGCTGCCTCAATATTCATCCTTCCCTTCTGCCGAAATACAGGGGGGCCACCCCTATACCTTCTGCCATCATTGGTGGAGACAATGAGACCGGTGTCACTATCATGCTTATGGATGCCGGGATGGACACCGGGCCTATTATCTCCCAGATAATAGTTGGGATCGAGCCTCAAGATACTGCCGAGTCTCTCGGCAACAGGCTGGCTCAGGCAGGGGTGAGGCTGCTGGGGGAGACGCTGCCCTTGTGGGTCGACCGATCTCTGAAGCCGCAGCCGCAAGATGAGAGCAAAGCTACTTATACTGCTCCTGTCACCAAGGATGATGGGATTATAAACTGGCAGATGACCGCTGAGGGAATCTCTCGGCGCGTGCGCGCCTTTTGCCCCTGGCCTGGATGCCATACCTGGTGGCAGGGAAAGCTCTTGAAGATACTGGAAGCGGTTGCGTTGCCTGAAGAAGGGGATTTGTCTCCTGGTAAAGTAATAGCTTTAGCCCCGGGTCAGCCTGCTGTTGTCGGTGTCGAGACCGGAGACGGCATTTTAGGGCTGCTGCGCGTTCAGCTTGAGGGGAAGCGTCCTCTAACGGCTGCGGAGTTTCTCTTGGGACAGCGGACCTTTGTGGGGAGCACTTTAGGCAATAGGAGTTGACGCTAAGCTGCCGGCTTCTTTTCTGAGGCAGGCGGTTTCTTCTCCGATTCCGCAGCGGGTTTTCCCTCGGCTTTGGCTGCTTCTGCTTCCTCTCCCTCCGCAACCTCAGCCTCAGCTTCAGCAGCGGGCGCTGCGACTTCCTCCACCACCTCAATGCGGGCGCGGGCGACTTTAGCCACCACCTTTCCCGGGTCTGCTGTGATGGTGACACCTTCGACGACGTGGAGGTCTTTGACATGCAGGGCCTGGTCAAGCTGCGCCAGACCCGAGATATCAGCCTCGATACTGTGAGGCATATTGGCGGGAAGGCATTCCACCTCAATAGAGCCCATCTCCTGCACCAGTATACCGCCAAACTCTTTCACGGCAGGGGCCTTGCCCGTGAGCACCAGCGGGACCTCTATCTTCAGCTTCTGGTCCATCTTGACCTGATAGAAGTCGACGTGGAGCAGCTCTCCCTTTACCGGGTCTCGCTGTATTTCCCGGACGATAGCCATCTGGGGGCGCTTCGAGCCTCCCACCTTTAAAGAGACGAGACTGGTCTTCCCTGCTTTAGCCAGGGCTTTCCTGAGTGCAGGGGTCTCGATTTGCAGGGCAGACGATACTATGCCATGGCCATAGAGGCTGACAGGTGTGATACCTTTACGGCGCAGAAACCTGACCTTCTTGCCCAGTAAATCGCGCTTTTGAGCTACCAGTTCGATGTTGTCCATTTTGACGACCAGTTTTATACTATAACAGGACTGGGGACTAAAATCAATATTTTTTAGCGCTTTTTGAAAAAGTAATGGCACGCCATCCGTGCCACTACTCGACATAGATAACTCCGTGCGCTTATAATTTTAGCAGCATGAAAACCAGCGATTTCGATTATGAGCTGCCTCTGGAGCGCATCGCTCAGACTGCGATAGAACCGCGAGACCATTCGCGGCTTATGGTGCTCTCCCGGAAAGAGGGAAACATAGAGCATCGCCATTTCTATGAAATAGGCGATTATCTCCGGCCTGGCGATGTTCTGGTATGCAATAACAGCCGTGTCATCCCGGCGAGGCTTTTGGGACGCAAGGTGGGTGGCGGTGCTAAAGTAGAGCTTCTTCTATTGAGGAGGCTGGAGCGCGGCGTTTGGGAGGCACTGGCCAGGCCGGGGCGAAGACTTAAGGCGGGGACAAGGATGGAGTTGGGGGAGGGACCCGTTATCGAGGCGCAGATAATTGAAAAGAAAGAGACTGGCACCGTTATTGTCAGCTTCCCCGATGAGGAAGCGCTGGAGAAGGCGGGGGCTGTTCCCCTGCCTCCATATATACATACTCCTCTGGCAAACCCTGGGAGATACCAGACAGTGTATGCCCGGGAGAACGGCAGCGTAGCTGCTCCTACAGCGGGGCTGCATTTCACCCCAGAGCTGATGGACAGGCTTCGGGACAAAGGCGTTCGCTTTGTCTTTGTCACCCTTCATTTGGGTTTGGATTCTTTCCGTCCGATGCAGGTGGATGACACGGCGGAGCATGTGATACACAGAGAGTACGGCGAGATTACTCCTGAGGTTGCCGGGGAACTCAATCAGGCCAAAGCCGAGGGCAGACGCGTCATCTGCGTGGGCACTAGCTCAGTCAGGATGCTTGAGCATGTAGCGCTGGGCAATGAAGGCGATGTAAAGCCTTTTTCCGGCTGGGTAGACCTTTTTATCCGGCCTGGGCATCGCTTCAAGATGGTGAATGCCTTAATCACCAACTTCCATCTGCCGCGTTCCACTCTGCTGATGCTGGTATCTGCCTTCGCCGACAGGGAGCTTATCCTTCAGGCCTACCGTGAAGCTATGAATCTAGATTACCGCTTCTATAGCTTCGGCGACGCCATGCTGATTATTTGAGGGGAATTATCGGTTCGCTTCGCAGCAGGAAGTGCAAAAGCGAAGGAGGGAAGTTAAAATTAGCAAAGGCGAGGTGTTTCCTTGGTAGTCATCAGTGATACTGTGCGCTCAAATCGTAAAAATCCTGTATCTGTTGTCGAGGGGTGATACGTGTTTACTACGGCTGTTTCTATGAGAGACATACTCTATGCTCTGGCTATTGCTCTGCCCGTATTCATCTTTGCAGGGCTTTTCCACTTCATTCTTAGGGGGATAGCGCGCCGAATAGCGGCCAGGACGAGCACAGTCCTGGATAACATGTTAATAGAGAGCCTCGAATGGCCGATCCTTGCCGGCATAGTCTTAACAGGGATTTACTTTGCTGTACTCCATCTTCCCTGGAAAGAATCGCTCCATTTCGAGATTGGTAGAGCCTTCCATACCGTCTTTATCCTCTTGGCTGCCTATGGAGGGATAGCGCTGCTTGATAGCCTCTATCGATGGTTCAAGGTCGAGGTGACATCAAAGACCCAAACGGCCCTGGATGACCTGATTGTAGGTACACTAAGAGTAGTTACCCCAATATTGATTATACTCGTAGCACTTCTGGCGGCATTGGAGTTATTCAATGTAAACACCGATGCTGTTAAGGATTGGCTTGTTGTACATGGGACACGTATAGGTATAATATTAGTGCTATCTGTCGCTGCGCTTTTCCTTCTCGGCTTCGCTGGTGCTAAAGCCATTAGAGCTTTTGTGGCCCGTGGCGCCCCGGGGCAGGCGGAAGAGGAGGTACGAAAAAGGGCTGATACCCTCAGCAATGTTCTCATAACTGCGGGGCAGGTTTTTATCATAGTCATCGCTGCTTTTATCATCCTCTCCGAAATGGGTATCAATATCGGGCCTATTCTGGCTGGAGCTGGTGTCGTAGGCATTGCTATCGGCTTTGGGGCACAGAGCCTGGTGAAGGATCTGATTTCTGGCGTGTTTATAATAATGGAGAATCAATACCGGGTAGGAGATGTGGTTAAAATAGCCGATATATCAGGCCTGGTGGAGCAAATTAACCTGAGGCGCACCATGTTGAGGGATATGGATGGCATCGTACACACAGTGCCAAATGGCGAGATCAGGGTAGCCAGCAATTTTACCAAGGAATGGTCACGAGTGAATCTGAACATCAGCGTCTCGTACGCTACAGACCTCGACCGCGCCATTGCGGTTATCAACCGGGTCTGCCAGGAGATGGCCCAGGAGCCTGAGTGGGCGCCACTTATCATAAAAACGCCACAGGTCTTGAGGGTTGACAATCTAGGCGACTCCGGGATTGACCTCAAGATTCTGGGTGATACTAAGCCTATCCGACAGTGGGACGTAATGGGAGAGATACGAAAAAGGGTGAAGAAGGCCTTCGATGAAGAAGGTATTGAAATACCCTGGCCGCATACTAAAGTATTTTTTGGCAATCCAATCCCTGCTCAACCCGAGGCTATGAAACAGAAGGGGACTGAATAGATAATGTGGACGAAAGAAAGCCTGCATCAACTGGTTGAAGAGAAGCTGCGTGATTATCTATTCATTGTGGTTTCAAACCGGGAACCCTTAGCCTTCTATTTTCAAAGCGACGACATGCAAAAGGGCGACCCGCCTCTGGCGGGTCGCCCCCACGGTTAACGTCTATAGTGAGCAGATACCGAGCTTGCTTCCATTACCCCCTCCCTGAACGAGTCTGGGACAAGTTTGGGGAAAGGGCTGTTGTCATTCGAGTAAATGCTGTAGACTATTATCCGGAAGGCAGGCTTATGTGAAGAAGTCTAGAGAACCCTTTCGCTTTCTTAACGGGGTGCATCTTACGGAATTGACTGGTATTAAGGCGAAGAACCTCAAAGAGCTGGTCGATATTTTGAAAAATGCCCCAGATTCCGTCGTGTACTACCACACACACCATTTCCTGGAAGAGCAACACTACCTCACACCGGAGCCAGCCAATGATTTTTCGGTATGGGTGAGTGACGCTCTGGGTGACGAAATCTTAGGAGAA